>JAHLFB010000132.1 GCA_018884025.1 Candidatus Phocaeicola faecipullorum | reverse complement strand
TCTGAATATTTTTCATACCTTTGTACCGTAAGAGTTTCCCAAACAAGCAAAGCGATGCAGACCACGGCAATCAGGACGGTTGCCAACTCATTACCTGAAAACGAAGTAATTCTTCTAACTCTCTTGATTTCGAAGAGGTATATTCCTTATACAGATTTACGGAAATTCTGTTTAATATCCTCATGAAAACAAATATTAGCGTAAACAGATGTTCAAAAATAGGTACAGGCGATACTGAAAAGTTCAATACCGCCTGCCACAATATAGAATACAGCATTGTGCTGCATAAGAAATTTTTATTATTCAAAGATTACCCTTACCGAACAGAAACGCGGAGTAACATCTGATTTTCCACGCATGATTTTAACTTCCCATTCAGACGCCTTCAACAGTTGTTTTGGGAGTTTCAATACATGCAAAGCATCTTTACCGTTTACTTCACCTATTTTCTCTCCGTTTACATAAACCTCGGCATCTCTTGAAGCGTCTGCGAATGAATTTATCATAACCGCATTTACCGGTTTACCCTTTGACTTCATTTTGTAAGAGAACCATCCTCTGGTTTCGCGCCATGGTGTACCTTGCTCACTGCCTATCACTGATTTTTCCATCTCAACGAAATGGTCGCTTTCAGGCTGTTGCTCGCCGCAGACAACCATATCGGCCGTAATATTATCCAGTCTGGCACGTTCCATTTCCGACTTGGCCAATTCTTCCTGTTTCTTTTTCAGCTCATCTTTAGATACCAGTTCCCAATAAACCATATATCTGCATTCGTGAGTCTTGTAGAAAGGCTTCAATATCATACCATCATATCTTGATGGATAAGTGCCCGACAAAGTAAATTCGAGCTTATTTCCGTTCTTCTTCAGATTAGACAGAATATCCTTTTCTTCACCCACTATGACAGGCATATTCTGCAAAGGCAACTGCGGACCGGAAGCTATATGTCCGCCACGGCTGTCGTCGGCAAACAGACCGTCCAGTCTTTCTTTACCCATATCGGCCGCAAGAACTACCGGACCATACATAAATGAATAATAAGGAGATTTGTCAGGAAGCTGTACGGCACGCAAAGTCATAGGCAGAGACATTTCAACCTCATCACAGTCTTTCCATTTCCTTTCTATAGTGAAATAACCATTATCTGATGAAGGTTCTGTTTCTTCACCATTTACCTTGAAAACAACCTTTCCGCTGTCAACCCATTCCGGTTTGCGGAAACTTATCTTCATTTTCCTGGTCTTTCTGGCATTTATCTTTACTTTAGTGCTTTCACTTTCCGGGAAAGAAGTTTCCTGAGTGAAAGTCATGCCATATTCTTCCCATTCCAGCACTGACGGTATAAACAAATTGACAATAAGTTCATTATCACGTGATGCATATATCATTTCTCCATACTTGGCATGATTTTCCATTCCCGAACCTACGCAACACCAGAAACAGTTCTGAGGCTGTGAGTAAACCCTGTAATGTCCGGAACGCATCGGAGTGAAATATACCAGCCCTCCCTGAACCGGATTCTGGCTAGACAGGATATGATTATACAATGCACGTTCATAGTAATCCATATATGAAGCGTCGGCAGAAGTCTGATAAAGCATTTTCGTCAGGCGAAGCATATTGTAAGTATTACAAGTCTCAGGTCCCTGCTCGCTGGTCATCATACTGGAGAAATCGTCTGACCTATGAAAATGTTCTCTCACACTGTTTCCACCTATTGACACACTTCTGTTATTGACCACTGTGTTCCAGAAAAATCCGGAAGCATTGTCCCACTCCTTGTTACCTTCCAGGTCGGCTATTCTCTTGAAACCTATAACTTTAGGTATCTGAGTATTGGCATGAATACCGGTAAGCATATCTTTATTTTCCAAAAGAGGGTCAAGAATTGCCCTATGAGAAAAACGCTTCGCAAGAGTAAGATATTTCTCGTCGCCTGTTATTCCATAAACATCAGCAAAGATTTCATTAAGTCCGCCGTGCTCACTTCTTAACATATCCTGTATCTGTGCATCGCTCAATCCGGACACTATGCCCATCATCCAGTCTGTAAGACCGATAAGCATATCCTTAGCTTCTTCTTTACCGGCTATTACGTAGGCATCACGCAGTCCTGCATAAGTTTTATGGATATTATAGAGAGGAACCCATCTGTTGTTGAGTCCGAAAGGATTCGCGTCTATTTTACCGTTTTTTATTTCATTCCAGATGATTGTTCCTCCAGGCACACCACACAAATAGCCATTGCCTGAGGCGTCCTGGCAACGTTTCATCTCTGAGAGGAAATAATCCAGACGCTTTCCTATTTCCTCGTCGCCTGTCGAAGCATACATATAAGATAAGGCAGAAAGATAATGCCCGCCGATGTGTCCGTCAAGTCCGGTATTCTCCCAGTTTGGATAATTTTCGGCTTTAGGCTGCAGGCCTGCCTCTTTCAGATACGGTGCAAGAAGTCTGTCCGGGTCCAGCCCCATCAGATAACATTTGTCAAGACTTTCTGCATGCTTGAACACACCTGAAGTCAGGCGTACATCATCAATAGGAAATGTTTTGATTTTTTGAGGCAATCCCGCCTCCATATTTACAGATGCCATAAGCATCAGTCCCAAGAAATACAGTTTTCTCATGTTTTCCATTTTTATAGTTAACTTTAATCCGTGCAAATATACGAATAGGTGTAAAATAAACAATTTATTTTCATGAAAAATTGTATTCTAATATAAACGTTTATCGTTTCAACAATAGGCGGTTACTACAATATCACGAGCGAATGACTTTGGGTATTTAATACAATCTCTATAACTCTATTTCTTTCACGCAGCCTGTATGATTATAGAAAACCTTATCGCCCCATATGGAATGAAACAAGGCATATTTATCTACACCCGAACAATGACACACTCCGAGTTCGTCAGGCAATAAGTGTTTCAGACCTTCGATTATCACATCATCCTTTTCGGACGGAGCATTGTGTATATGAAATCCGCCTATAAGCATCTTTAAATTATATCCGTCAAAGAATGAACATATACAGCGCAAGATATTTGTTATTCCTCGATGTGAGCAGGCACTCAGAACCACCATTTCCCTTTCCCCTCTCATGGCTAATGCCAGTTCATCATCAAAGCGGTCCGGAACCAACTTTCCATCCAGTTTTACCATAAACTGTTCAAAATGGGTATCCTTTTCATCTATGACAGGTAAATCAGGAAACACCCATACGCCGGGCAGTATCTCTGTTGTCTTGTCAACAAACATAAAACGTGACATATCCAGGCGTCCAGAATGCTTTATACCATTCTCTCTATCTCCCTTGAACTTCGGATAAAGTGCCTCACGCTTACATATAACCTTCGCCTTACTGTTTACATTGAGAAAGGCTTCAAGCCCACCGGAATGGTCATTATGCCCGTGTGAGAGAACAAGAAAATCCACTCGCTGCAAATCACAATGCAGCAAACGTGCATTGCGCACAAACAAATCTGATGCGCCGGTATCGAAAAGCACCACATGGTCACCAATCTCTACAAACAAGGACAAACCATGTTCTGCCTGTAGCTTACGACCATATACACAGTTCTCTACTAATGTGGTTATTTTGCATGTCATGTCTTTAATATTATGAATTACTGATGCAATTATAGTAAAAAGATTTTATAGTACAAAGCCTATTTACCCCATACTCCGAAACGCTTCGTCATTTAAACCAAAATTCTTCATCGTTTTGACTTAAACGACGAAACGTTTTTATTCATCATTTCTTTATTGTATTTTTGCCGATAATATAATGTTTTTCAACAATGGCAAAAGACAAGACTGTATTCGTATGCACCAACTGTGGACAGGAATCGCCTAAGTGGATTGGCAAATGTCCTTCGTGCGGACAGTGGAACACTTTTTCAGAGGAAGTCGTGAGAAAAGAAATTCCCGTGGCAAAACATGCAGCTCACGGGATTGAATCGGTACGTTCCAAACCACAGTACCTGAGGGAGATTGTCTCATCGGACGAACAGAGAATAGACCTTATGGACGATGAGCTGAACAGGGTGCTTGGAGGAGGACTTGTGCAAGGCTCGCTCACACTGCTTGGAGGCGAACCGGGAATAGGAAAATCCACTCTTGTTCTACAGACGGTTTTGCGATTGACGGACAAAAGAGTCCTTTATATCTCAGGCGAGGAAAGCGCTCGACAGCTGAAACTGCGCGCGGACAGAATAAAGCATAACGGAGAAAGCGAACTGCTCATAGCATGCGAAACTTCATTGGAACAGATTTTTGCCAATATAAAAAGTACAGCGCCAGACCTGGTCATCATTGACTCTATACAGACTATCTCTACGGAAAATCTTGACTCATCACCCGGCAGTATAGTACAAGTGAGAGAATGTTCGGCTGCCATACTTAGATTTGCCAAAGAGACAGGAACTCCGGTTATACTCATAGGTCATATCAACAAGGAAGGCAGCATAGCAGGACCGAAAGTACTGGAACATATAGTCGATACTGTATTGCAGTTCGAGGGTGACCAGCACTACATGTACCGAATCCTGCGAAGCATAAAGAACCGTTTCGGAAGTACGGCCGAACTCGGTATATACGAAATGCGTCAGGACGGGCTTCGTCAGGTGAGCAATCCTTCGGAACTGCTGCTCACTCAGGATCATGAGGGCATGAGCGGTATTTCAATAGCCTGTGCCACGGAAGGTATCCGCCCTTTCCTGATTGAGGTACAGGCACTGGTAAGTACGGCGGCTTACGGAACGCCCCAGCGTTCGGCAACAGGATTTGACATACGGAGAATGAACATGCTGCTTGCCGTACTGGAGAAACGTGTAGGTTTCAAGCTTGCCCAAAAGGATGTATTCCTGAACATTGCCGGAGGACTTAAGGTGAACGATCCGGCTATCGACCTTGCCGTGATAAGCGCCATTCTGTCAAGCAATATGGATACTGAAATAGAATCAGGAGTATGTATGGCAGGCGAAGTGGGGCTGAGTGGAGAAATCCGCCCTGTGAACAGGATTGAACAAAGAATCAGCGAGGCGGAAAAACTAGGTTTCACACGCATGCTTGTGCCGAAACATAATATGCAAGGATTGGACAAAAAGAAAATCAAGATAGAACTTGTTCCAGTAAGAAAAGTGGAAGAAGCATTCAGGGAACTTTTCGGATGAAGATTATAGGCAACAAGGCTATAGTTACAAGTTAATTGACAGGCCATTTATACGAATGGTAACCTTGTTAACTTGTCAACTCGTAAACTAATAATAAGAAAAATGGTAAACGAATATCAACTCAGAATATTGCCGGAACAGGCCGCAAGCGAACAGTCGCTTAAGACATATATCAGTAGGGAAAAAGGACTCGATATAAGGACTATCAATGCCGTAAGAGTGCTGAAGAAAAGTATCGACGCACGTCAGCGCACCATATATGTAAACGTAAAGGTACAGGTGTTCATAAACGAGGTTCCGGAGACACAGGAATATACCCCAACAGAATACAAGAACGTAAGCGGAAAACCAGCCGTGATAGTTGTAGGCGCCGGTCCTGGAGGACTGTTTGCAGCACTGCGACTAATAGAACTAGGTCTGCGTCCGATAGTGATTGAACGCGGAAAGAACGTGCGCGAAAGGAAAGAAGACCTGGCAAAAATCAGCCGTGAGCATAAAGTTGATCCAGAGTCAAACTACAGTTTCGGTGAAGGTGGCGCAGGCGCATATTCCGACGGTAAGCTTTACACGAGAAGTAAGAAGCGTGGCAATGTGGACAAAATTCTGAATGTATTCTGCCAGCACGGAGCAAGCACTTCGATACTTATAGACGCTCATCCCCACATAGGAACAGACAAGTTGCCGAGGGTGATTGAGAACATGAGGAACACCATTCTGGAATGCGGTGGAGAAGTTCATTTCAAGACCAGAATGGACGCTATCATTATAGAAAAGAACAAGGTTATCGGCATAGAAACCAACGACGGTAGGACATTCAAAGGTCCGGTAATACTTGCCACCGGACACTCGGCACGCGATGTTTATCGCTGGCTATATGCAAACGGGGTTAAAATGGAGACTAAAGGTCTTGCTGTCGGTGTGCGTCTGGAGCATCCGTCAATGCTGATAGACCAGATACAATACCATAACAAGAATGGCAGGGGTAAATATCTGCCGGCAGCCGAATACAGTTTTGTACAACAGGTGGACGGACGGGGTGTTTACAGCTTCTGTATGTGTCCGGGCGGTTTCGTAGTTCCGGCCGCAAGCGGGCCTCACCAGCTAGTTGTAAACGGAATGAGCCCAAGCAACCGTGGTACGAAATGGAGCAACTCTGGTATGGTGGTGGAAATACGCCCTGAAGACCTGAACAATCCTACCCTGCAACTACAGGCATGCGAAGTCTTTGAAGGCTCTGCAGAGCAGCAGACTGAAGAACTGATTCGCCAAACCACTAAAGACGGAGAACAGTCTGTACTTGCCATGATGCAGTTTCAGGAAAGACTGGAACAGATATGCTGGCAGCAGGCAAACATGCGACAGACCGCTCCTGCACAAAGAATGGTGGATTTCACAAGAAAGAAACTTAGTTACGACTTGCCTGTAACGTCTTACAGCCCAGGTATTATATCATCTCCGCTACACTTCTGGATGCCTAAATTCATTAGCGAACGTCTGAGTAAAGGTTTTGAGATGTTCGGCAGAAGTTCACGTGGTTTCCTCACCAACGATGCAGTGATGATTGCGGTGGAAACACGTACATCGGCTCCAGTAAGGATAGTAAGAGACAATGATACATTGCAACATGTCACTGTTGAGGGATTATTCCCATGCGGAGAAGGTGCAGGATATGCGGGAGGTATTGTTTCAGCCGGAGTTGACGGAGAAAGATGCGCTGAAGCTGTGGCGGAATTTATGAGAGTTTGAATATAGCTTATACAACGAAAAGATGACTCCAGAAATAGCAATAATAGAAAGAAACACTCTGGCAACGTTGGGCTTGCGGACAATCCTTGAAGAACTGATACCGCAAGCCATAATAAGAACATTCGCATCGTTCGAACAGCTCATCGACGATACGCCGGACATGTATGCCCATTATTTCGTAGCCATATCAATATACTTTGAACATACGGCTTTCTTCATTGACAGAAAGCCCAAGACCATAGTGCTTTCAGCCGGAGAACCGCAAATACCTATAGGAGTTCCGGTACTGAACACATGTCTGCCTCAGGAAAAACTGATTAAAGCCTTTATCGACATGCGTAGCAGAGGACATGAAATTACACATCATCCAGTAAAACCATCTGCTTACGAATCGGCAAACACGCTATCGGCCAGAGAGATAGAAGTGCTTGTGCTTGTCACAAAAGGACTGATAAACAAGGAGATAGCAGACAAGTTAAACATCAGTCTGACAACTGTTATATCACACAGGAAAAACATAACCGAAAAACTCGGAATAAAATCTGTATCAGGACTTGCCATTTATGCCGTAATGAACGGTTATATTGATGCCGACAGCATTTAAAATCATAATAAATTAGGATTGTACGTTTTCATTATTTGGATTTCCTTTGCATCCGGATTTACAAAAACGATAAACAGACTAAATATGAAAGAAAGTACAGTTCTAAAATCATTGAAGATAATGGCAGCGGGTGCCGCTGTTGTTTCGGCTGTGACACCGGTAAATGCCTCAATCGTAAAAGAAGCGATAGACGCACCGGCAGATACTACAAGAGTGATAGACATAGAAGAGGTAGTGGTGATAGCCACACCAAAGGAAAACAACAGACTGAGACAGCAGCCAATCTCTGCTACTTCATTCTCGCAGGGAGATATGAGAAACAACTCTGTGACATCGGTAAAATCTCTTTCCGGTCTGGTTCCAAATCTTTTCATTCCTGATTACGGGTCAAAACTTACCACATCTGTATATGTAAGAGGTATAGGTTCGCGAATAAATACTCCGGCCGTAGGACTGTACGTTGACAATATTCCATTCATAGACAAATCGGCTTTCGATTTCAACTATTCTGACATAGAACGCATAGACGTATTGAGAGGCCCGCAAGGTACACTCTACGGACGTAATACGATGGGAGGACTGATACGTGTATTTACCAAATCTCCTTTCTCATATCAGGGTACCGATATAAGTCTGGGAGCAGCTACCTATAATAACTACAAAGCGTCAGTAAACCATTACCACCGTATATCGGACAAGTTTGCTTTCTCCGCAGGCGCTTTCTACGAACATGAGGGAGGGTTCTTTGAAAATACGGCACGCAACAACGAAAAGATAGACAAAAGTGACGAAGTAGGCGGAAGAATGAGAGCTATCTGGTTGCCAAAGGACAATCTTAAACTTGATTTTACAGTAAATTACGAATACTCAAATCAGGGAGGTTACCCGTATCAGCTGACAAGTATTTCCGAAACTGACATTTATTATCAGGACCTGAAAGGCGATTTAGGCAAGGTGGCTTACAATAACGAATGTGGATATATGCGTCATCTTCTTAACGGAGGTCTGAACCTTGAGCATCAGGCTGAAAACTTTATTCTGAGCAGTGTGACAGGTTTCCAGTATCTGAAAGATGAGATGAACCTCGACCAGGATTTCACAAGAAAGAATGTCTATACTATGTCACAAAGACAGAACTCCAAGACATTAAGCGAGGAAATAGTGCTTAAGTCAAAGCCTGGACGCCGCTGGCAGTGGACTACAGGTGTAAGCGGTTTCTATCAATGGCTTAATACTGAGGGACCTGTGACTTTCCATGAGGATGGAATATCATCTTTGATGGAAGACAATGTTAACGGTATATTCAAGAAAATCAAGGAAGAAAAACCAATGATGCCTGATATGAGTCTTGATATAACAGACGAGAATATATTAATAGGTGGAAACTTTAAGTCTCCTATGCTTAGCACTGGAATATATCATCAATCTACTATAAACGATATATTTATAGATGGACTGTCATTTACGGCCGGTTTAAGGATGGAGTATGAAAGATATTGGCTGGATTATAATTCCAATAGTAATATTAATTTTGATTTCAAGATTGCCGTAATGCCTAAGCCTTTTGAAGGCTTAAGTTCATCACCAAGTGTAAACGGTAAAATAAATCATGATTATATACAGTTATTGCCTAAGTTCGCTTTGCAATATGATTTCAACAAGAGCAATAATATATACGCTTCTGTGTCCAAGGGATACCGTTCTGGCGGATATAACATACAGATGTTCTCTGAAATAGTACAAGGTGAAATGATTAATGGAATGATAACTACATTGGACGAAAATAGTCATGGTATGGTATCTCAGATGGGAGGGGACAAAATTCCTCATTATGAATTCAATATTCAGGAAACTACTATGTACAAGCCTGAATATTCATGGAACTACGAAATCGGTTCGCACATGACAATGTTTGACGGACGTTTGCAGGCTGATGTGGCTGCATTCTATATGGACACTCACGACCAGCAGATTTCACGCTTTGCGGCAAGCGGACTAGGACGAATAACCGTAAATGCAGGAAAGAGCAGAAGCATAGGTGGAGAGCTGGCACTGAAAGCACAGATAACAGATGTATTCAGCATAAACGGCAATTATGGATATACGCACGCCACATTTACCGACTATGTAGTAAGCGACGAGGTTAACTATAATGGAAACTATGTACCATTTGTACCTGAACATACATTCACCGTAGGCGGACAATATATCTTCCGTATGAAAAGCGGCTCATGGCTGGACAATATCATGTTGAATGCCAATTATAAGGGAGCAGGACGTATTTATTGGACTGAACAGAACAATGCATACCAGAATCTTTACGGAACACTGAACGGACGCATCAGCCTGAACAAGGGTAACGGACAGATTGGTATCTGGATTAACAATGCTCTTAATACAGAATATCAGGCTTTCTACTTTGAATCTATGAACAGAGGTTTTGCACAGATGGGACGCCCAATGCAGATAGGTGTCGATTTAAGATGCAGATTCTAACATTGACTTTAACAAAAAACAGACATGGCGGAACAGTATTTCAGTTCCGCCATGTCTGTTTTTTATATATTATGCCTTATTATTCAAGGCTTTCCATTTGTTTCGCAAATAAATGCCGTCTATAACGCCATCGGCAAGACCTATAACAGGCACATAAATATATGTTGCCTTTATTATTCCGGCAATGGTAAGGAATATGTCGCCTGCAGGAACTATTACATCGGCACGGTCAGGCTTTAGATTGAATTTCTGCATTCTTTCGGCTACTGTCAATTGTTTCAACTCGTTATGCAGTTCTTCCAGTGACGCGACTGTCATACGGGCACGTTTCTTGTCTTTTTTCTCTATCATGCGGTACAGCTTATTGATATTACCTCCCGAACCGATGATGTTGGTGTCAGGATACGACAAGGCTAGTTCTGCCATATCATTTTTGAGTCTGCTCCACTCGTCTTCCTTTACAGCTTCATTGAGGATACGTACCGTACCTATGTTATATGAACGGCTGCATACCAGTTGCCCCTTTGACAGCAGGTTTATTTCCGTACTTCCACCGCCTACATCAACATACATATAGTTGCCTTTGCGGTCTTCCATAGATTCCACATGATTGTTATATACTATCTTGGCTTCTTCCTGACCGTCAATAATTTCTATCTCAATACCGGTTTCCTTCGCTATACGCTTTATTATTTCAGGACCGTTCTTTGAGTCACGCATTGCGGATGTGGCGCATGCACGATAATCCTTCACGTCGTATATCTTCATCAGATGGCTATATGCCTTCATCAGACGAAGCATATTCTTAGCCCTTTTATCGGAAATCTTGTTTTTAGAGAAAACATCAAATCCCAAGCGGAGAGGGACACGCAATAACAAAACTTTTGAGAACTTGACTCCTTCTTTTGTTTCTTCCAAATGCTTGATAAGTAAACGTACGGCATTGGAACCGATGTCTATGGCAGCATAGTTTACACCATTCTGCATTGTTTCAATTTCTTTACTCATAGTATTTGTTTTTTATATTTTAACAATAAGTTTATAAATGCGAATAATTGCTTGCCACCATACCCTTGCGGGCAGGCAACAAGCAACGTGTGAAAAATCAAGCTATAATATCTATTCGTTTTCAGCAAGATAGCTGTTGTAAAGAGCTTCCTGGGAACGGAACGGTGTCTCATCGTCGGCAAGGGAAACAAACTTGTTGTCACCATAGCCATCGACTATACGTCCCTGCAATGTATCTTTAAGTCCATAATCGACAATGCGTCGCAATTCGCCCTTTATAGCAGGGTCATAAACCGGAGTTATCACTTCTACACGGTTGTCAAGATTGCGTGGCATCCAGTCGGCAGAACCCATGAATATCTTTTCTTCTCCTCCTGCGGCAAAGATAAATATACGTGAGTGTTCCAGATAACGGTCAATTATACCTGTAATCCTTATATTGCTGCTTACTCCAGGTATTCCCGGAACCAAAGAACAGTTACCACGTACAACCAAATCAATGCTAACTCCAGCCTGAGAAGCCTCATATAGCTTTTCAACCATAACCGGATCTGTGATATGGTTTATCTTTACCTTTATATATGCTGGCTTTCCAGCCTTGCGGTTCTTTATCTCATTGTTTATAAGGGCTATAAACTTGTTCTTCATTTCATTTGGAGAGACAAGCAACTCTTTAAACTTAATCGGTGTGTATGGGCGTTCTATAAAATCGAAAACGGAATCAACATCGTTTACCAGTCTCCTTGAAGCTGTCATAAGAACGCAGTCGGTGTACATGCGTGCATTGCCTTCATGGAAGTTTCCTGTACTTATACATGCTATATCCGGACCGGTTTTCATACCGATATGTGTTATTTTGGAGTGAACTTTCAAACCTTCAACTCCGAAGATAACCTTTATACCCGCATCTTGCATCTTCTTGGACCAGTTGATATTTGAAGCCTCGTCGAAACGTGCTAGCAGTTCTATCACAACTGTCACTTTCTTACCGTTTCTGGCAGCGCCGATAAGTGCCTTAACAACTTTTGATTCCTTTGCAAGACGATATAGAGTTATCTTAATGCTGCTTACTTTCTTACTGACAGCAGCTTCCTGAAGCACTCTGATAAACGAATCGAAATTATGATACGGCACATGGATAAAACGGTCTTTTTCCTGAATCTTTGAAAGCAGACTTTCAGGACCGTCAAGCTCTTTTTTCATTATAGGAGTCCATGTCGGGTATTTCAGGTTTGTCCTTCCACAGTCCGGGAATTTCATCAGGTCCTTGTGGTTCTGATAACGTCCGCCACTGAGAATTGTGTCCCATGCGTCAACATCCAGTTTATTTAGTACACGTTTCATCAAATCCTTAGGCATGTCACCGTCATATATCACACGGAGAGGCTCACCACGCTTACGGCTCTTTACTCCTTTGGAAATCTTCTGCAAAGTACCTGTTCTGAGGTCATTGTCAATCTCCATCTCAGCGTCGCGCGTGAACTTAAACGCATATGCCTCAAAATTAGTATATCCCAGACCCTCAAAAACAATAGGGAGGCAGCATCTTACAACATCATCCAGATACATGAGATAGCTCTTTCCGTCTGAATCCGGAAGGCGCACGAAACGTCCGCACAATCCTACCGGCAATTCAAGGAACGCGTAGTCGGTGATTGTTTTTGAGTTATTATCTTTCTGAAGTTTTACAGCCAGATAAATATTTTCATCTGTTTCTGAATCAAGGGTTTTTACGGCCGAGAACCATACCGGGACTATAAAACCATTTAACTTCTCCTTATAATACGAACGTATATATTCAAGCTGGCTTGGAGAAATATTCTCATTGTCAACAATGAATATATTTTCTTTTTCAAGGTCTGATATAACGCTTTTTACAGCCTGCTCATACTCTTTGGCATACTCTGAATTGAGTTTGCTGATTTTCTTTATAATCTTTTTGGCTTTTTCCCTGTCTTTTTCAGCCGACTTTTCTTCGCATTCGGCAATACGGTTCTGCGAGGCTACACGGACACGGAAAAACTCATCAAGGTTATTTGAGTATATTCCTAGAAAAGCCATTCTCTCAAGCAAAGGGACATGACTGCGTGTGGCTTCTTGTAAAATACGTCTGTTGAAGTACATCCAACTGATATCCCTTTCCAAATACGGATTATCTTTTTTCTTTTGTGCCATAATTACGATATTTTCTACAAAGGAAAGCAATATGTGTTACAATATTATTGCAATTTACAAAAAAAATCCGTACAGTCCATATTTAAGGCAATAAAACTTAGTTTCATTATATATATTCTTCTACCATATACATGTTTGGAACAATATCGGTGTAAAGCAGACTTTCAAGTTCATTGACAATCATATATTCCGCCGAGTTTACCCAGTTTCTGAATCTTTCATCAGGCCTGTATGTCTCTGCGAAGTCCAGCAGCTTACTTAAATCAAAATCATTATCCACTATTCCTGCGGAACTTTTCATGGCATCGAATGCATTGCATTCCTGTTCTATATGTGCAGGTACCATCATCAACGGTTTTCCAAGATACATGGCTTCACATACAGACTCAAACCCCGCTGTACTGGCATACGCTTTACAACCTGACATTTGCCTTAAGAACTCCACATCGTCCAGTTGATAAAAAGAAAGTGTATCATCTATCTTTTTTACAGGTTTTTCTTCCCATCTGTCCCAGAAAAAGCGTAAAGGTGTTTGAGGGTTTTCCTTATGCCATCTCATCACGCATTCGGCAAAACCTGAATTGACCATATAGCCATGTATATAATCTCCATCGGACGTTTCCTGCCGGAATACATCACGCCTCAGTAGCGGCGGTACTACCTTTATCCTGTTCTTATTGTCGTCATTCATACTGCGGAATGAGAGAGCCAGATGTTCACAGGCGCCAAGCGCTGTAAGCCGTGTGAACATATTCAGCATTTTCATGCCAAACTTGTTTTTACCGGGCAATTCAAAATCTTTGTGCAAGAACAGATACTGATGTCCTATACAAACCTGTGGTACGTTGGGGCGGAAAAAGAAATATGTCAGTCCTGTCAGGAGTTCATAGAAATTAATAACCATATCTGCGCCAGTCTTTCTGATACTGTCGTTTATGTAACGCATACTGTTGATATACTCAGGCGTCTTGGCTATGTTGTATAAGATGCTGCGTGTTATATTGGCACGTTTGTTTGCAGGTGTAGGCAAGAAATTAGGACTTACAAATTGTTTTACAGGTGCATGTACGCTACGTGTGAAAAATCCCGGCAAACGCCTTGACTCACTTTTGCCTACAAGTATTTCCACAACTTCGTGACCGCTTCTTAAAAGCACATTCTCCAGTGTTATCGCTTGTGTAAGATGTCCACGTCCTTCTCCCTGGACTATAAACAGAAATTTCATGACGCAACAGATAAAATTGAAAGTTTTACAGGTTTATTTATTTGTTCTATAACATCGGAATAATTAACTACTTCCCAGTTACCGTTTTCGTCTTCAGTAAGTGCGGAAAGTGTTTCAACCCAGTCGCCTGAATTTAAATAATGTATTCCACCTATTATTCTGTTCTCAGGATGATGGATGTGACCGCAAAT
Organism: Candidatus Phocaeicola faecipullorum; assembly: GCA_018884025.1. Taxonomy (GTDB): domain Bacteria; phylum Bacteroidota; class Bacteroidia; order Bacteroidales; family Bacteroidaceae; genus Phocaeicola; species Phocaeicola faecipullorum. Next base: position 4,419 of record JAHLFB010000132.1, on the reverse strand, counting down.
AACACCGTCGCATTCACGCTTTCGTGCAAAATCGACTAGTACACTTTCAAAATCGGATATATATGACACTGCAGACTTAACTTTATGCTTTATGGCTTGAGACAACGAATAGTATGGCTTTCCATGTTTTGTCCTATACTTATTATACATTCCATTCATCCAGAGGAGCAATGTATATCCCACATCTCCCAGTTGGGCAAGCCATTTCATTTCAGTAGTAACTTTGTCAAAAACATCGCCGTGCGTTACGAAATAATGACGCCCGTTACTTTCAAGGATATAGTCTCGGACAATACTTATATTGGAAAACTGCAATGGAACCAGATTGTCCAGAAAATCATCGTGATTGCCGCGTACATAGATAACTTCGGTTCCGCATTTTTCCATCATTTTCATAATAATCTTAAAAAAACGGGTATGTTCAGCCTTCCACTTTTTTACACCCGATTTCTGCAAATGCCATCCGTCGATAATATCACCGTTAAGGATTAGACGGTCACAATCTACCGTACTAAGAAAATCACTCACTTCGTCCACTTTTGAATGGGATGTCCCCAAATGAATGTCAGATAAAACGATTGTTCTGTAATGTGGTCTTAATTCCATATATCTTCTTTTTAATCTGATGCAAAATAACGGAACTGATATTACAAAAACGTTTATTTAAGGTTAATAAGTTAATACGATTTTGAGCTGTTTTAAAAACCGTTACACGAACGTGTAACGCGTGTAACACGAACGTGCAACGAGCGTAACACCTACGTGTAACGAGCGTAACACGAACGTGTAACGTTATTTGAATCGGTTCGTTTTATCTTATGAAATTCTACGTCATTACAAAAAAAATCCGGAGGTATATTGGCCACCGGATTTCTTTCTTGATAAATATATGTCTTTACTTTTATTATTTTTCAATGCTGATAAGCTCAACTTCGAAAATCAAAGTAGAGAAAGGTTTGATTTTACCAGCCTCACGTGAGCCGTAACCAAGTTCCTGAGGGATGTAAAGTTCCCATTTTGAACCTACAGGCATCATAGTAAGAGCTTCTGTCCAACCTTTGATAACCTGGTCAGCACGGAATGTTGTAGGTTCTTTACGTTCGTAAGAGCTGTCGAATTCTGTTCCGTCAATCATTGTACCTTTGTAGTGAACCTTTACACGTGAAGTCTTTGTAGGAATTTCACCTTTACCTTCTTTGATTATTCTGTACTGAAGTCCGCTTTCTGTTACTTTGATACCGTCCTTAGTCTTGTTGTTTACAAGGAATTCTTCGTTTTCTTTCTTGTATTCACCATATTTAGCTTCAAGAGCTTTAGTCTTGATTTCTTCAGATTTTGTACGTACATATACAGATGCTGAATCAGGAGCAACAAGGCTGTTTTCTTCTACAGCAGCGATGAAACCTGCCAGGAAGTTGTCTTTGCTCATAGTTGTTGTAGAATCACCTGCGAACAACTGGTTATTGATAGCGTCGTACATGTCGCCGCTAACCTGCTGTCCTATCTGCATACCTGCCATATATGCTTTTTCTTTGGCAGAAGTTGTTTTAACACCTTCCTTGATACCTCTGATGAAGTCTGCCATGTATGTAGTGTCAACACCAAGACGACCTACAACATAATCTTTCAAACCTTGAGAATTGCTAACTCCTACCATGTAAGAAAGTGTGTCAACATCACTTTTCATGTTTGCTTTAGGAGCACTCTGACTGCATGATGCAAGTCCTGCTGCAGCAGCCAATACCATTAAAGCTGTACTTTTTTTCATTTTTAATCTAGTAAATTTTAAGATATTAATATTTAGTTATTTGTTTATAGTTTAAAGCACTTCAATGAGTTCAACTTCAAAAATAAGTGTGCTGTGTGGAGGTATCATTTCTCCTGCTCCGTGAGCGCCGTAACCCAATTCTGAAGGAATGTAAAGTTTCCATTTTGAACCTTCAGACATAAGTTGCAAAGCTTCAACCCATCCCTGGATAACCTGATTTACTCCGAATACAGCAGGTTCGCCACGTTTGATTGAACTGTCGAAAAGAGTGCCGTCAATGAGTGTACCTTCGTAGTGGCAACGTACTCTGTCTGTAGCTTTAGGTTTTTTTCCGTTTCCCTCTTTAATCACTTCATACTGAAGACCGCTAGGCAAAGTCACGATGTTTTCCTTTTTTTTGTTTTCTTCAAGGAATGCTTTGCCTTTTTCGATGTTTTCTGCGTTTATTTTTTCTTCCAGTTCAGAGAAATATTTATTCACGATTTCTCGTGCTTCTTCATGCGTAATAGCTGTTTTGTTACCATTAAGCACATCCTTGATTGCCTGTGCGAAATCTTCTACCTCAATGTTGCGAGCTCCCATGCTCCACAAGTTTTGGCCTATCCCCAGACCAATGGCATAACTGAATTTATCCATGAAATTTATTATGTGTTATTATAATTATTCGTTCGGTTGGCAAAGGTATCTTTTTTCTTTGAAAGTGAGGAGTTTTGAGTGATAATTTTTCTTATTTTTGTGGTACTAATGTGTAAAATACAGATAAGTATGAAAAAAGTAGTAGTATTGACAGGTGCTGGAATGAGTGCCGAGAGCGGAATCAGCACTTTCAGAGATGCCGGAGGATTATGGGAAAAATATCCGGTAGAGCAGGTGGCTACTCCGGAAGGCTATGCGGCCAATCCTAAACTTGTGATAGATTTCTATAACGAGAGACGCAAGCAACTGCTTGAAGTAGAGCCAAATATGGGACATATATTATTGGCAGGACTGGAGAAAGACTTTGATGTAACAGTTATAACACAGAATGTTGATAACCTGCATGAACGTGCCGGTAGTTCTAAGGTTATTCATTTGCATGGAGAACTGACGAAGGTTACATCAAGCCGTCATCCGGACGATCCGCGATATGTCAAAGAGCTTGCTCCTGAGAACTACGAAGTTAAAATTGGCGATTTGGCTGATGATGGTTCACAGTTGCGTCCGTTTATTGTATGGTTTGGCGAGCCTGTTCCAATGATAGAAACTGCAATTGAATATACCGAAATGGCAGATGTTTTTGTTATTATAGGTACTTCAATGAATGTTTATCCAGCTGCCGGGCTGTTGAATTATGTACGTCCCGGAGTGCCGGTCTTTCTTATAGACCCTAATCCGGTAAATATTTCATCCGGCAGAAAGATACATGTAATTTCCAAAGGAGCGTCGGCAGGGATGGAAGAATTGGAAAAAATATTATCGAATATGTTGTGATGTGAACATTTTTATATTTATATTTGTTTTGTAATTATCAAATCAACTATAGACTAATATTTATTATTTAAATTTGAAAGCATTATGAAAAAGTACATTTGCACTGTTTGCGATTGGGTTTATGATCCTGAAGTTGGTGATCCAGATAACGGAATAGCTCCTGGAACATCATTCGAAGATATTCCTGAAGACTGGGTTTGCCCGGTTTGCGGTGTTGGTAAAGATGATTTCCAGCCTGTAGAAGAATAATATCTTTATCGTACTAAAGGAAAAGATATGTATCTCCATATCGGTTTTGCCGGTATGGAGATTTTTTTTTGTTTGAGTTTAATATTTTCTTAACTTTACGACTGCAAAAAATAATAATGTCAGTTTGAAGAAAGTTTTATCCATATTGTTTATTGTTCTGTTTGGAGCATTATTGTCAATACTGTTTTCGGATAATAGTGTTCCGATGGATAGCATGCCTGTTTCGGCTGGTATGAATAAGGTATGTTACGGTGAATGTTATGGCCCTCAAAACTTCGCATTATCCGATTATAATGACAGATATACTGAATTGCTGGCAATAGATGTTAGTCAGTTGGGCAATGTAGCGGCTAATTTGCGGTTAATGGTAAAACTGGCAGCAAAGCAGATTTATCAGACCTCCGTATATTGGGCAAAGGATGCTGTCCGCAGAATTGCCGAATATATGCAACATCAAAGTTTTATTTCTGAGAATCTTAATTCTAATAAATTCCGTGTTGGCATGGCTGGAAAGCAAGTACAATATCTCTACCAGTTATGCCGGATAGTTATTTAGTCTTTTTGTTCTATTGGGGAGAATGGGTGTATTAATATCCTTAGGATAACTATGCCCATATTTTAGCCGGTATAAGCCGATGGCGAATTTTATAATCAAATTATTGAAAAAATTAGAACAAAATATTTTATATGGACTCAAATACTATTTCTTTATTTACAAATGTACACGAACATATTTCAAGACGTATAGATATACGTTCAATAATAATTTCATCTTTATTGATTCTGGTAGGTGCATTGGCTTTTTATTTTTCTATAAAGGAAGAAAATGAATCTTCGTCTTTAAGCATGTTGGTAATGACACTTGGAACAGCTATGATACTTGTCGGAGTGTTTCGTCTTTTCTGGAAAAGCCATGCATGGTTCTACGTACC
>JAHLFB010000131.1 GCA_018884025.1 Candidatus Phocaeicola faecipullorum | reverse complement strand
CTTTTATTACATCTGTTTTGGGCTTCTTTCTTTATATCATTATTTGTTAATGGCTTTTTTATCATAGGTTAATCCTCCACATAATTTTCTTTTTCTTTAAGTGCTTTCATCGTTCGGTCTCTTGCCGCTTTAGAGAGATAAAAACCTCCCATAAACTTTTTCCAATTATCGGGATTATCCTTACTCTTATATTTGATGTGCGGCTTAGGTGTATCCATTCTACGGATAATCGTAAAACCCTGCATACATAGTTTTCTTTGATCTGATGCGTCCATAATCAATCTTCATTTATATAAACATATTCTCCTGCCAATAATAGCACTGGTTCACTTACTCCCATAACCCATTCACCACGTTTGTTGTCCTCGCCTGGTGGCGGTGGAACTATATCATGTTTACTGCCTGGTTTAATATTGGCAAACTGATCGCCAAAAGCCTTGCAGTCAGTTACCATAATGCGCTTTAATGCATTTGTCTGTTTTGGACTACACTTCTGCATCTTCTTAACATCAGATTCTTTTATAGTAATTGTGCCTAATCTATAGGACTTACCTATAATGCCGCATTTTTTACATTTGTACACATCGTACATTTTCCTTACTCCAAGAGTAGTCAGGTTCTGTTTTTCCCATTCATGACCACCTATTTTAATGTCATATGTTTGCATATATCAATCAATTTTAGTGTAATTCTTTAAATCATCAGAATATAATGAGATGATAACTCGACCAAGCCCTCCATCTATATTCCACTTCTTTACTTCAACCCTTGGATTACCCAAGTAACTGAAGAACTTTTGTTGATATCTGTCTAATACCTTATATTTAGTTTTACCCTTAACTATTACATCTCCAATTCTTACAGGATTATCATTGCTGTCTCGTAGATATTTGTCCAGATATTCGTCTTTTAATTCTTCTATCTTTTTAATGAATGGCTCTTCCAGTTTTTTACGCTCTTCCATTAGACGATTTATTTCCGTAGATATATCTCTTATCGCATCGTCTCTTGATTCTAAAAGTTCATCAACCTTTACAGTTAGAATTTCTGCATCTTTTCTTCTTTCTGTCATCATAAATCAATAATTTCAGTTCCTCTAATTCTTTCCGGCAAAGCTCTTATGAGGTCTGCCGTTTCTGTGTTCTCTACGTTGAAGCAGACACCTAGATATTCCGGGTTCTGCTTGCTGCGCTGCACCTTGAAGTCGCAAGGGCGGTCATATACTGTCCACAAATAACAGAATTGATTCATTGCACTGTAGTGTATCTTGACTGCCACTCTGCGAGGCTTAAACAGTGGTTGTTGTGTCGGTTGCTGCATTGTATGGCTCTACATTTAAGATTCTTTCGCCTGATACTACTACACGTCCACTGCCTTTACATTGCGGACACTCACGCTTCAAAGGAAAGCGGTTTAGTGTGTCGGTCTTTGCGTAGAATATTTCTACTCCTGTGCCTTTACATTTCTTGCAAAGGCATATTTTCTTGTGATATATTGTTGCCTGTTCCATTATTCTAATCTTCCGTTTTTGTTGTTTAATATTAAATCCATAGCTTCATCCCAGGGCATGTTTTTAAGAACTTCCATTGCTGCATCCCAGCCTGCACAAAATATTTTAGACTGTCTGTTTGCTGCTATATTGACTTTACACTCACTATCACATGGACCACCACAAACTACATTATCTCTACAGTGGTCATGTAGAAACTTTGCTAATGCTTCTTCTTTTTCACTCATCTGTTTGGCGCGTCTTTAAATTCAGGTTTCACATCGGTGTCTGCCTCGTATGGATATACATCCATTATTGCCGTTTCGCTCACAGATGCAGATTCATAGTCTGCAAGAGTACCTTTCATGCCTTCATCGAGTTTCTTGATTGCATCTTTCAAACCTGATGCCTGTACAAGTATATTTGTAGCGGTTCTCTTTGTTGCTCCTGTCTTTTCATCAAGAGTAATGAAATATAGTTTGCATTTATACCATTTATCCGCGGATTCTTCATCTGAAAAAAACAGTTCGCTGTAGTTGGCTCTTGCTACTCCTGATACTACGAATTCACCAGTCATATACGGTGTTATCTCTTCGATTATTCTGGATTCTGCCTCTGTGAAGCTAAGGGCATCTACCAGGTAAGGCTCAGTTACTCTTTTGTTCATTCCGTTTTCCATTGTTTTTGTGTAACGGATTTTGCATGTAAACCAATTGTGCATCATAATTCTTCTTTTTTATCTGTTATATCTTTGAAAATTACATCTGTTTCATCATCACGAAATTCATCAACACATTCGCCTATTACCTCTCGTTTTTCAAAACAAGTCTCATTAAGTAAGCTGCACCCGTTACAACTGCCTGGTTGAGCTTTTTCAACTTCGAGCTTGCGTCCTGCAAGCTCAAAAACTTCTCCTATCTTCCGTTCCATATCGAATTAATATCTTGTAATAAGTCCAACCATATATGTTTTGCACTCCATAAGTCACCCCAGCAGAGGTAGCCGATGCTTGTGAGCAAGTGTCCCGGCATTTGAAACATAAGTCCTATAATATAAAATGGTAGTGCTATAATCATAAGTATAAGCATTACGCTGACTTCAATTATCTTTCTTGTCTTCATATTAACTGATATAAAATGTTTGTATTAATGTGTCATTACGTGCTATGAAAATCGGATATTTCCCTCCGGCTGTTTCGCCCAGGCGATAGACTGATATTACAGATCTGACCTGTTTCCGATTTTCTACTCCTCCTATATCGTAAGCTATTGCTTTTACGGATTCAAATACATCATCATAATCATCTTCTGTAAGATCTCTATATCCGTACTGATCCATCACTTCGTACGTCAGTTTTAAAAGCCAGCCGGGTTCCTTGCCCGGCTTGACATTCCTTTTGTAACTCAGCTTCATCACATTGCAGATAATGATAACGGTATTGTCTTCATCTTGCCATGCTCGTCTTCATCGTCACGAACTTCAAGCTGAATGTACTGGCATGACACTACAGGCTTGTAGGCAGCTTCGATTATTGCTATACCTTCATTCAGCAGTTCATCATCTACTTCTTGCGCAAGCTGTTTAAGTTCAAGAACCTTGTTTGCCTTAAGGCTACCTTTTGCGTCCTTAGCCATGAGGCGGCGAATGGTAGATACAAGAGCCTTACTCTTTTCGTCTGAAATGAGTGTGGAAAGGAAGTCTTCAATCTTTTCAAGCCCGGCATCGACTGTATCATCCCATCCCTCGTTGGTTCTGTTTCCAAGCGACAAACGATACTTGTTGTCCGAAGTGGTGAATGTGTCGCTCTTGCGGTCGCCTTTTGTCTTAAACAGTTCATTCTTACTCTTGATGAGGGTGCCGCACTCCTGAAAGATTTCCTGTTTAATGCGCTGCATTTCACATGACAGGGCAATAAGTTTCTTTGCTGCGTTCTCTACTGTGATATCCACAAGATCCTTGTAGGCCTTGCGCTCATTCTGCTTGCGTGCTTCTTCTGCTCTTTCTTCTGCCTGAAGCTGTTCTTTCAATGCTTTTTTCTGTTCCGGTGTTAATGTTGATAAATCCATAATTGTAATTTTTAAATGGTTATTAATTGGTTAAAAGTGTTATTCTTCATCAAACGCTCCGTCAAACGCATATTCCATTCTCAAACATTCATCCTGAAGGTTCTGTGCTTCCTCGATGATTTCCTGCAATACCGTGTTAGCGTCCATCGGCGTGTTTTGTGCTACTACCTGATTGAGCAACTCAATAATCTTGCTCTTGATTTCATCCATCGTTCTTAATTTTTAATTATTAATTTTTAATTGACAACCTCGGCAACACCGCCGAAGGTTATATTTTCCTTTGTCAGTACAAGATTTCCCTTATAATAATCGTTTGCCCTGTTCTCCAGGTCATGTATAAGTTTAATCAGATAGCTGCGCTTGCCTACCAGGTCACGGAACTCTTCCCATGGCATTCCGTTTGTATTATTCAGTTTACGTTCCACATCATTCAGCTGCGCCCTCAAATCCTCCAGCTTGAGTCTGATTTCCTCTACTTTCATTTTCCATCTGTCCATTGCCATAACTTTTACCTTTGTAATCTTGATACACTAATGATTTTCTTATTTCCGATTTGCTGTAGTATATATTACCGCCACTGGTATATTGAGTTATAGCACCGCTAAGTGCCCACCTCTTTATAGTAGATTTGCCACAACCTATCCACTTTATAGCTTCGAGCCTTGAAATCAAATCGTCAGGAGTCTTATTGGCTAATATGGCTATACGGTCAACTTTCCTTATTCCGACCTTCTTCTCCAGACGCTCCAACCGTTTAAGTATATCTTCCAACTGGCTGCGTTTGATGGTTACCGTATCATCTACCTCTGTTTCATTATCATCATCGCTATCCAGTATCATTGCTGACAGTGGCAATTTCCCTGCAAGGAATCTTGCCGCATCACGAGCCGCATAATACACATCCTCGTTTCTTTCCTCTTCCGGCAAGGAAGCCATATAGGTGCTGAACACCTGAGATTCGTTCATACGATTAAGCAGGGTGTTATACTGTGCTGCTGATATGGCATCATCCTTATCCTTCAGATACGCCAAAACTTTCTGTATATGTTTATTCGATGCTTTCATTTTCTTTACGCGCTAATTTTTCAAATTGTTTTCTCACTCCATGCAGTTCCTCTAAGTTCATTTCGTTGATGTTCTTGCGGAATCGGGTTCTGTTCCGGCAGAAAGCGTTTATTTTCGCTTTGTTCATTTCATAATCCTCAGGAGTATTGCATCCTTTATAATCTTTATTCAGAAAAGATATTTCGAATGACAGCTTATAGATTATTCCTACTAACTTGCGAGCCTCCTCGTACTGTCGTGCCTTCTCGCCCTGTGCATGCATGGAAATTATCTTCGTTGCTTCATCGAAGGTCAGTCCCTTGGTGCTGTTCGTCCGTCCTCCGGTCAGCCAGCTGATGTAATCATGACGATCGTCATCGCTCATGCCTTGCTTGGCGAATATTGCCTGTAATGCTTTAATCTGTTGCCTGGTAACAGGCTTGTCTGATGTCCTTTTCATATTATTGTCTTTTTTCGTTCTTACGGTTCCAATATGCTTCCGCCTCTTCCGGCCATATATCGAAATATCCTTTAGGACCTATAAATCTACCTTTGGAGAAGGCTCGGTAGCCTTCAATGTATATCTTAAGAGTAGCATCATACATCACGCTTTTGGCTGCACGTCCGTTCGGATATTTCCCGTCGGCATGGCTGATAAATATCAGCAGCTTATTCTTGTGCATTTCTTTGAATGCTATATATTGCTTATAGGTCATCTGCGTGTATTGGAAGCTGTCTATAACCACGAAGTCCGGTGATTTTTGACGCTTAAGTCTGATGCTGAGTTCATCCATATTCTCATTGTCTAGCAGAAGGAACTTGCGGTTCACTTCCAACATTCCATGCCGTTCGAGTGTATTCCTCATCGTCAGCGATGCACCTTCCTCCAGACTGTCATACATCACACGTCCGAACTTGCAGAGGTACTTGCATAGCTGCATCGCAAAGGATGATTTCCCGTTGGCACTGTTCCCCCAGATAATCCATACACCTTTCCTTTCAGGTGTTCCGAAGGCTTCGTACCATTCATCCTCGAATTCCAGCATTTCATATTTCGTATTAAGAAGTTCCCTGACTCCCTTGGCGTTCTGCGATGTAGTAGTAGGGAACTTCTTCGGTTCATCACTCTTCATCCTTTATCTTGCGGTTTTCCATTTTGCGCTTGCGTGCATGTATGCACTTCTTTACACGTCTCAGATCATTGTCGCTAATTGCAGCATCGCGTATCACGCTGTTAATCTCTGTTTCAACATCAAGATTATTAGCCTTGCAGATGGCATAGATATCGGTGTCAGTAGTACGGTGAACATCGAAGAATCGGCGGCCTATACGGCTGTTAATCTCCTTATATCCTTTCTTGTTATAGCGAAGACCGTTTTCCATTCGTCTTTTAATGTAATCTGTACTGAGGAATACAATTCCGGCATGTCCTTCCAGGCGATTGTATATTGATATGAAGTAATTGAATACTGAGTCTGTCAGTTTGTCGCCCTCATCAAATATCAGCAAAGGATTCTGAAGATATGCTATCATAGTAATAGCATTGTCCAGGACATCACGAAGATTGGTGCTGTCTGTAGGTGCGCCCACCTGTTTTGCTATCTCACGAACGAAGTCTGAACGGCGCATATCTTCCGAACATAAGATGTAAAATACATTGCGGTGCGAGCGTCTGTATTCAATTGCCGATGTAGTCTTGCCGCACCCGGCATCGCCAACCACCCATGTGACGTTCTTGTATAGTTGTGCATCACTCAGCACAAAGGTAATTTCCTTGAAGGCTGTACCTTCATAAATATTCCAGTTTTCGAATGAATATCCTATCTGTGAAGCCACACGGCTTAACATCTCATCGCTCACCTGGTCGAACTTACCGTTGCATATCTGGCTAACGGTTGCGCTGCTCACGCCCTGAAGGCTTTCTGATGCACGGTTACGAGTAGGGAAGTTCTCACAGTAAGCCACCAATGCGTTGCGGATGGCTGATTTCATGTCTGGTGTCATTTTCATAATTTTTATCGTTTAAATGCTGTTTAAATACTGATTAAATACTGTTTAAATGGTTTCTAAAATCTGTCGAGTATGTCATCCTCGGAATAATCCATGTTGGAAACAGCCTTCGTATAGCTGCCTATTCCTGTATAAGCCACGCTCATATCTTCCTCTTCTTCCTTCTCTATTGTCAGTTCCGGTAGTGAAACAGGAGCCTTGCGTTTGCCTTTCTCCATGTCGCTTGCCAATTGTTCCATTTTCTTGCGTGACACGTTTTTCGGTTTCGGGGTTGACAGACCGAAGAGTTCTACTGCTATCTGCTCTTCCAGGTCGAAGTCTTCCATTGTCAGCTGTACAAGTCCCATAGTAGCCTTGTTGAGTTCGATAGTACGACGCATATAGCTTGTTTCTTCTTCTGTACGTTCCTGTGTGGCGCGGCTGATAGAGATTCTTGGCGTTGCATCAGTGGAATATCGCAATCCTGTAGGTGTTTCCTCCCATAGCTCAACTCGTGTCATATCCATAGGATCATACATCACGTGGAACTTTCGTCCGATATTCCTCAATGCCCATTCCTCGTTTCTCAATCCGTCAGATCCATATACCTCGTATTCATATTCCTGCTTGTTTATTGCGATTGTCAGGCCATGATTGGTATATGTGATTGCATTTTTGCTTTTAAGCCAGAACATTGTCCTCATGTCCGCCTGTTCTACAATAGGAGTATCAGGATTTTCACTCATAAGATACATTTCCATACGGCTTATGCCAGTAGCAGGATGTGGCATATTGTTCCACTCTTCACGGCATTGACGGTATATCTCTTTCACTTCTTCCAGAGTAGGCAATGCGTATGCGTTCTGCTCAATGAATTCTATATTAGGCTTCGAATTGAGTTTCTTGGCTGTCACGTTCTGACCGGTGAAATACCATATCTTGTGAAGGACTTGCTGCTGAAAACGTCCGAAAGCACTCTCTATAGTTTTACTAGGACCATTGTAAGGCATTGTCGGTTTATGCAGCGTGCATATACGCTTGAAGAATCCCTGTGCTGCCAGTTTAGAGTGTCCGCCTTGGTTATCGTTTACTATTTCCCATGGACGATGTTTGGCGAATTCTACAGCCATGCGGAAAGCCCTGTATTGTGAATCGAATGTTTCGTGGGGTGCAATATCGTAACCTATTAATACTTCAGAGAATGCGTCCATCACTTCATATACTGATGTTGTACTCATCTTTCCTTCTGCATTACGGTAATATAGGTTCAGCTTCGTACCGTCCGAATACCATAGCGAATCACGCATTTGCGGCATTTCCGTCTTCATCTGTGCCGAATACCTTGATTTCCATTTCTGCATACCGTGAACCGCTGCATACCAGAGCGGCATTACAGCCGGATCATTGAAGTATTCTCTTACCGTAGTCAGTGACTTGATAGCTGACAGCCCTCTTAAAGGAGCCTGACGGTTATATTCCTCGAATATCTGTGCATCCGTGTATATAGGCATCTTCGAACGTTTCAGCTTCAGCAGAAGGCGTGCTTCCTTGTCAGTAATCTTGCGTGCGTTCTGGTTCATATTCTTCTGTGATACCAACACTGCATAACCTTCAGCTTTGTATGCCTTGAATTTTTCTCTTAGCCTGGCAGGGTTCTTGGGTAACGTGTGGTTATATATCGTCCGAAGTTCCTCACAACATTCCACACATTTTTCCCATACCATTTTCTTGCGTGTGTACCCACACTTGCTATGCAGTGCGGTAGTGTCTCTTTCAGTGCGGATCATTGCGTTCAGCACTTGTGCGTTCAGTACATATTCCGCTTGCTTCACGTCAGTAAGTCCGCTGCCATTACTCAGTTTATACCGGTCGCGATAAAACTCAATGGCCTTGTTGTCTGTGATAAGTGCGTTGCTCATAATTGTATGTCTTAAATCCTCGGTAGCGGTCGGAAACATTTCATCGTATGCCGCCTTGATTTTTGAAGGTAGGGAGTTGTATTCTACAAGAGCGATTCGTCCTTTGCCTCCACGCTGAACAACTCTCAAGCGGTTTTCTTTTACATACCATTTATAGCTTGGTACTGATAAGATTCCGCTTCCTACTAATTCTGCGTATGTAACACACCTGATTTTTCCGTACATTTCCATACTTTGTTGTTTTAATAGTTTTGCGCCATCGGACAGAATCGAACCGTCCGTAAAAACCGTTATGGCTTTTTCTTTTGTGCTTCTCTATCCATTCTGTTTGTTACCGGAATCAATGCCAGGCATATCATTATAACCACTACCAGGTTGGCAGTTCCTTCAAGCATCATATTCAATAATGCAGCTGCAATCAGCAGCAATAGGTATGTTCTTGTTTTCATAGTGATTTTTTATTAATGGTTCTGTTTCTCATTTCCTCAAACAGTCTTGCCTGCATCTGTACAAGCATCATCATTTCTTCATCATCCTGTATCGCCTGCGCCAATGTTCTGCCGTTCTGAACTAATCCAATAAGTTCATGTATCAAATCAAGCTGCTTCTCCAATGATTCTGTTGTGTAATTACTTACTGTCATATCTACCTCCTTATCTGTTTAAAATTCCGTCCCTATTTTCACAAACCAGAACGGTTTTGCTACATTTGTAGCGGATTATTAACTACTAAATTTTATTGTATGGATTTTTTTAAGATTTTTGAGATTCTATCCGAGAGTTATAGAAAGGCTATTATTTCAATATCAGCCTGTTCTTTAATCATGTTTCCTGTACTGTATCTTGCCTTTCCCGGTTTCAGACTTTTAGAGTGGTACACTCAACTTCTTATAACAACGGGATTATCAGTTTCGTATGTCGGTGTATTTGTCTCTTATTTGGTCATTGCTATAAGACACAGTGATGTGTTTATCTTCTCAATTTCCCTGCTCGCTTGTGTCGCTGCATCTTTTTTCCTGCCTTATGCTTTTGGCAAGGAATCTTCCCTTGCAACGTTTGCGTGCATTCTGATTGTCTGGTTTCTTGTTTTTTTCGTTGCTTGTATTCTATTAAAGCTATTATCAGCCAAAAAAGAATAAGTAAACCGGGCAGAAACATATATGTATTCAGTATAATATCTCTCACTTGATTATCTGATTACAATGTTATAACTTCGTCGTAAGGATTCTCAACTTCCTTCACCTCAAACATTTTAGCCCCATGGTTCAATGCGTAAGAGCGGATAAGCCTCGCTGTGGGGCTGTTTGTATCATAAGCCAATGCAGCTTCAATAGTTCTTGTAGTAACCTTAAGTTTTGCTGCAATCTCTTCTTTCAATTCCTTATCCGCCTTGATGAACTTCTCTGTTTTTTCTTCTGTTTTTGCCATAAGTTGTTGTTTATTGATTTAAAATTTGTACCTTTAAAGCGTTCTTCGTTTATGAAGATATTGCAAAGCTACTAAGATTTTAGTAATAAACAAGGTTTTTGTGCGATTATTTTAGTAATAAATCAAATTTTAACTAATATGTTAGCTACAACAAAAGAACGATTATTGCATTTTATAGAGCATATGGGAATATCTAAATCTCAATTTTACAGTGATTTAGGTATAAAAAGAGGATTGTTGGATTCTGATAAACTGAAAGCAACGATATCGGACATTATTATTGCTAAAATTTTAGTCACATACAAAGATTTAAGCATAAACTGGCTTTTAACAGGTGAAGGGAATATGCTCCGCACCGATGAGAAAACGGATGAAACACCAATAGCTCATCGTACAGAAGTTCCGAATGAAGGAATTCCATTACTTCCAGTTGACGCAATGGCCGGAGCTTTTACTGGCGAACAACAGGTTTTAGAGTACGAATGCGAAAGATATGTAGTTCCGGCATTCAAAGGAGCTGATTTCCTTATACCAGTCAAAGGGGTAAGCATGCACCCTCGATTCAGTTCCGGAGATATCGTTGCTTGTAAGCGCCTATCCATGGACAATGTGTTTTTCCAGTGGAATAAAGTATATGTAATAGACACCGTCCAAGGACCATTAATCAAAAGACTAAAACCCGGATCTGACAAAGATCACGTTCTGGTTGTATCTGATAATACTGCTTACGATCCATTCGAATTAGCAATAAGCAGCATCTATCATCTTGCATTAGTTATTGGAGTAATAAGATTAGAGTAACATTATCAACATCCAGGACATTATTAATAAGACCTATAATGATATTATTCACAGAAAGAAATATAGTATGAAAAGAGTTTTTTATATAATAGCTTTATTGGCTATATTTTTATTGCAAGGCTGTAGCAATAATGAAAATGAATTTGATTTCGATATATGGTGTTCATGTAAACTTAATGATAAACCATTATCCTGTGAATTTTATGCCTTCCCAGAGGGCGAATATACAAGTGTCGTTTTAAATGATAGTTATGGATCTGCATATGCAACGCTTAAAGATGGTTCAAAAGTTGAAAATGTGGGTTATGCTTATTATAGTGAAGATGAAGGGAAATATGCGACACTTTCAGATTATAAAAATCCTTCTGGATTAACACCTATAAGAGAAGGTACTTTTTATGTGGCATGTTTCCCTATACAAATAGGAGATAGACATCCTTATAAAGCCAAAACCTTTACTAAAACCAAAGATAAAGGTCTGGTGATAGAACCTATTTTTACTGAAGACTCTTATTATGGGGTTGATGGCTATAAATTCTTTGAATGGGATGAATGACGTTTACTATAATAATAAACTATTAATATTCGTATGGGAAAGAAAAAAGTAACAGCGTTTTTAGCAGATTATGTCGGTGTCGAAAATTTTGAAGATATATTATTAAATTCTGATTTTTATGAACCTATTGGAATGACTGAATATAAAACAACTGAGCTACGTTTCGTAGAACAGGAGCACAGAACAGGCATTATTACTGGATTATTTGTTACTACACAAAGGAAAAATATTCCACCTGCTCATACGCCAGGGGAAGATAATTATACAGCTATTCCTTTAGACGATGGACAAGGACTGGCATATCCCAATACTATTTTATACGATCCAACATTTCATGTCTTATTTGTTGAAAATAATGCAGTAGGAGTATCCGAGAAAAAAATATGTGAGTATTTTAATAGCCATGCCCGTAGATTAAATATTCAAGGTTTTAAGTTGAATTTAGCACCAATTCTTAAATCTGAAGCATATGAAAGGGTAGATAACATGGATATTATTGATCTAATGGAGTGCCAAATAGCCACACCTATTGGATTGTTAAGAGAACAAATGAGAACAGAATCTTTGTCAAATTTTGCTGAATTAGCTGTTAATTTGAATGCAACAAAAACTATCTCAATTACAGTG
>JAHLFB010000130.1 GCA_018884025.1 Candidatus Phocaeicola faecipullorum | reverse complement strand
GTGGCACACGTTCAGTACATGGCTCCGGGAGCTATTCCCATCATCATACTCAAGTTATTGGGATGCAGGAGAATCATAGCGACCACACATACGGCTGCGGACATTTACCCAAGCCTCAGGCTCATCCACTTTATACAACGCCATTGCGTGCGGGCATTCACCTGTATAACCGAAGCCGCAGAACGGTCTTTCTTCGGCACATCGCTGCTATATGATGTGTCAACTCCCTTGAAACGGCACAATCACTTCACCATCTACAACACCCTGCCCAAGAGCTTCAGCATAAGGCAGACTCCCCGTAAGTTCGGGCAACCTGTCACAATAGGGGTCGTCAGCCGCTTAGAGACCATCAAGGGGATGGACTTAGTCATACCGGCCTACGCCGAAATACTCAAACATCATCCTGACGCAAAGTTGATAATCGTAGGGGACGGCTCGCTTCGTCAGGATATGGAGAGACAGGCTGAAGCCATGAATTGCAGCGATGCCATTACATGGGCCGGAAGACAGCCGCAGGAACAGCTCCAGGAATGGTACGACAGGATAGACATACTGCTCATGCCGTCGAGGAGCGAGGGCTTCGGTCTCACCGCCATAGAGGCCATGGCCAGCGGATGCGTAGTGGTGGCGTCCCGTACAGGAGGGCTGCCGGAAGTAGTGAAAGATCAGGATGCCGGTTTACTGTATGAGCCGGAATCTATCTCCGACATAGCAGATAAAACATGCCGGCTGATTTCCGACACGGAACTTATGGGGCAACTTTCATGCAGTGCCGTCGAGTACGTTAAACAGTTCTGTTTCGAGCGATATTCCTCGCTGTTCAACGACCTGTATTCCAAACTGGATAAATAGTTCCAAGAATGTACATCCTCAATTATCTATACTTCATCATACTCACAGCCATCGGTTTCGTATGGCTCACCTCCAAGGGCGGCTATATGACCAATCCGCTCAACCGCAATCAGACAATGTGGCTGGACGGCCCGGAGAGATTCTGGGTACTAACGTTTGCCACCGGCCTACTGGCCTTGTCCGCTCCCGGAGCATTGGATCTGATGGCTATAAGATTACTGGTGCTCGAAGTGTTCTGCATCATAGGACTGTTTCTGGTAAACAGAAAACCTGTTTGGAGTATTAGCATCATTCTCTATACCTTATATATGCTATGGCTATGTATCGGGTTATGGTACTCACCTTCTCCGTCTTACGGCTTTAGAATAATCATGAAATACTTGTATCCACTTGTTATTATGCTTTTTGCTTCTGCAACTGTGAGAGATACTGAGATTTTCATTAAGTCAAGTATAAATGCAAGAATAGTTGCACTAATATCTATTGCAATATTCTTTATACCTCATATAAATCAACTATTTAAAGGTGTATTCTGGTATGGTACAGCTAGCGCTATCAACTATATCTCAATGTTCGTTCTATCCCTTACACTGCTTTTCTTCACCGATAAAAAAAAGGAGAACTTGCTACTATGCCTGGTTTTTATTCTTCCATGCATTTTTTGGGTTTTCCGAACAAGTATAATGGGAACTACTTTAGCGGCTATGGTTTTTTTCTTTTTCAAATACAAAGTCAAATCTCTACCAGTTATCTTTGCCGTAATAGTGATTTTTATCATGTCCGTTTTCTTTATTCCTTCCATCAGGGAAAAGATGTTCTACGACAGTAATGTCTCTATATCTCAACTTGAGTCAGGTGAAATTACAAAAGACAATATCAATTCCAACGGACGTTTCGCCATGTGGGAATGGTCATTAAACAAATTTTACCACGGTCACGAACTTTCAGGAAGTGGAACCGGAAATCTACAAGAAACGTTCTACTCATTAAGACATCCATTCGGGACAATAAGAATAGTCCACAATGACTACGTTCAGATCCTCTGCGATAATGGATTGATAGGAATCATACTCTTCGGCGGATGTTTTCTCTTCTTGATATTACATTGTTTCACGACCTTTAACAACAATTCTCATCATGTCGGAATCAGAATGTGTGCTATCATTGCAGGCTCATCAGCCGCAGGTGTATTACTGACAATGTACACCGACAATGTTATCAACTATACAATGGCAACACTCTCATATCCATGCGGTTTTTATGGCATGATGCTCGGTATGATTGCAAAAGAAAAAGGCAAATAAGCTATGCTTTTCAACTCTTTCGAATATATTATATTCATAATTGCAGTATTTGTCCTGTTTGTTGCCACCAATAGAAAACAGACATTACTGATAAGAAACTTTATACTGCTTGCCGCCTCATGGTATTTTTATTCCTGCCTGCACTGGTGGTTTGTTATGCTGCTTTTGTATACCACCACCGTCAATTACCTCTGCGGAAGATGGATCGATGCTGACCAGAACAAGGGAAGAAACGGAAAAGCCGGAACGGCAGTATCCATTATCCTGTCGCTTACGATACTGATTGTTTTCAAATATGCGTATGTATTTGACAGTTCCATCCTTCTTCCAGTAGGACTATCATTCTTCACATTTCAGGCTCTGACGTATACCATCGATATTTACCGTAAGAAGATTCCGGTTGAGTATAATCCGATAAACGTAGCCCTTTTCATATCATTCTTCCCCACCCTGCTGTCAGGCCCTATCGAAAGAGCCAGGAATCTCCTGCCTCAGCTTCGTCAGAAAAGCACAATAAGTTGGGAGAGCATAACATCCGGAGCAGGGCTGTTCGTATGGGGTTTGTTCAAGAAAGTCGTTATCGCCGACAGACTGGCTCAATATGTCAATCTCGCTTATTTGACCCCTGAGGGACAGTCAGGAAGCACACTCGCAGTAGCGGCAGTGTTCTACAGTTTTCAGATATACTGCGATTTCAGCGGATATGCAGATATGGCCATTGCGAGCGGACGCATACTCGGATTCAGTATAATGCAGAATTTCAATTTCCCGTACTGTGTAAATACCATAAAGGAATTCTGGAGACGGTGGCACATTTCCCTTACATCATGGTTTACAGAATACGTGTATATCTCCATGGGAGGCAACAGAGTCATCAAACCACGATGGATTCTCAATATATCCACTGTTTTCCTACTAAGCGGAATATGGCATGGAGCCACATGGTCATTCGTCCTTTGGGGAGCACTACATGCGGCATATTACTTTTTAGAGTATTATCTGGGACCTAAAAAGGGCTCACCTGCAAAGTTCCGTGTTTAAGTTATCCAAAGATCTTATAGATTCTATACATGAAGAAGGTATAGTCGCTTACACCTCGTAGTTGGGATCTAAAAGTTTTGATCTTTGAGTTTAGAGATTCAGC
>JAHLFB010000129.1 GCA_018884025.1 Candidatus Phocaeicola faecipullorum | reverse complement strand
ACATGCTTGAACGATTTATTTGCGTGTCTGGGATTGAGCCAAACACGCAATTAATTGACAAACTTTTCAAAGAACTCATTTTATTTACCGCCAAGGCCGCTTAGGCTTGGCGAATTTTTAACGAACTATTGATCATTAATAATACAAGTTAAAATGAAAAGCTATAAGTGAATGCGTCTATAATCTTCCATTGTCATTCCATTCTCCGTAGAGAAGTCCTTTTCGGGTATTTTCTATGAATTTGTTCAGGCGACTTTCAAAAAGTTCGGGCTGATTCCTTTTGATTTGGATAGTATCAATCCTAATACGCTTATATAAATCAGGAAATTGGCAGAAGTTGTTCCACACTACAGGGTCGGATTGCAGCCTCTGTAATATATCCTTATCTATGGTAAAGCCATTAGGCGACATATCCGGTAAAACGGCTCTTCCGGCATCTGTCATCAGTCCTAATCGTTCCATTCTGCGGCATCTTTCTTTATTGAGCTCGGACCAATTGCTTCTTGGTTTTCTGGGACAAAGTTTCTGGGCTGTTACGTCATCTGCTATTTTTTTAGTAGTACTGTCTATCCAACCGAAACATAGGGCTTCTTCTACAGCATCAATATACCAGAAAGTATTGTCATCTGTATGTCTTCCACGTTTTACGACTACCCAACATTCTTTCTCCGTTTTGTGATTCTGTATTAACCATTCACGCAGTTCGGCCCTTGATTTGACATCCAATAAATTATGAATTTCCATTGTTTGTTATTTCGATTTGCATTTTGCAATGTTGGGCTCCCCTTAAAATAGACTCGGAGATTGTTACCTGAAATGTCTTATCTTTCCATAGTGAATGCAAGACATAAAGAATGCTTTGTCTGGAACACTCACAAAGTAATGGAGTAGAAACATATCCTTGCCGATGAAGCATACAGGTACATTCCATAAAATACAGATGATATACAGAACCTTCTTCAATGATTTTGCTTCTTACACCAGGAAGTTTGTCTGCTTCCTGAAAGAAAGTGTCTAAATCACCATTTACTTTCTCATATAATTTCTGATAGATTTGCAGCGTTCCGCAGTTTACACAATTTTTTCCACATTCAGAAAAGAATGAAGCTAGTTGTTCCGGGCTCAGACAGCTTATACCTTTTTCGAATCCTTTAAACCAATCAGATAATTCCATATAATTACATCGTTATATTAATCTTTGAATAACTAACCTGTTACTTATTTAGAGAAAATAAGTTTTTCTTTATATCTATACCTCTTTTGATATATATGGAGGATAATCATCTTTGGATAATCTTTTTTCCAATGTTCTCGGATTGACATCCCAAAGTGTAGGAAGATACTCATATACGACTTTCCCTTCATTAAGATAAATACAGACTTTAGAATCGAAAGCTACAGGCTTGTATTTGTCTTCTCCTATAGGATTATCCCTATACAGTAATTGATTTTCCTGCCAACTAAGTTCTTTGCCATCAAAGATGACATCAAATATACCACATACAACTGCTTCCATCGTTTGGTTTTGAACTGTCGTAGAAACACAATGCATGTAACCTGTCAATTGATTTGTACTTTTCCGCACAGCCAGTTCATAGCAAAAAACACTTGTACCAGTGTAGTCTTTGGCTATAGTGGTTCTCACACCTTTTTTATCTAAATTATAAATCAGTTCATGGGTTATGGTTGTCATGTTAAACTTAAAGCCGTTTGCAGTTCTTACCAAATTGGAAAATATCATTTGGTCGTTGTATATTCCTTCTAGTTTCCCATTTGCAAGTGTGTATACAACCGCATCGGTAACCAGTTCTTTGCCAATAAGGTTATTTTCTAAAAAGTGAAATATTTTGTCCTTCATATCCAAACAATTGATGAAAATAATGTTGATGTCCCTGTTTCTCAAAATGTATTTATTATAATCTCAAAAATACAGAAATATCTTCAATATTTATTATAAAAACAATAAAAGCAGGACTATTGCCCTGCTTTTATTATTTTTATACGATATTTCATCAATCATCGATATCAATTACTCTGAACTGCTTGTCGAACTTGATTTCCCACCTGCTGGAAAGTTTGATTTCATACTCCTTTGAATCTCTTTCTATCTTCAGGATTTTGTCGTCAGGATAGTTAGTGTTAACGTAATCTCTTATCTGCTGCGGAATAATCTGTGACGGAACACCATCCTTAATACATTTTACTTCAGTCCAATCACCTGATTTGTCGAACTCAATCTTGTCGCCTGATGTAAATATCACATCGTAACTCTTGTAGAATAAATCTGTTTCCTGCTTTGCCATTGCCACTTTAGCATTCTTGAAATAAGTGGAAATGAATGTCTGAGCCTTTAACGGCAACTGACCAATCTGAATAGGTTTGTCTGTATCTGCTACTGCAATCATTGACATTGTAAACAAACAAACGAATAAAAATATAACCTTCTTCATAATTTTAAAATTTAAATTGTTAGTACTGCGTTTAATTTTATATTGCAAAGATTATACACAATACTGAAAAGAATTTGAAAAAACTGTCTTTTTCTCAATTTTTCATGAGAAAATATCATTTTCTTATTGAGAAACTACAAACTCGTGCATCTTATCCTTGAATTGATACATTATTTTAATGTTATTGGCTTTACATATAGTATAAACCAGTGCCAGTCCGAGTCCTGTTGAACCTTCTTTCTTACTTCCCTGATAAAAACGTGTGAAAATCTTTGAAGAATCCAATGCCGCCTGACCACTATTGGAAACACTGAAACCATTTTCCGCAATATTTATTTCTATCACACCATTTTCAATATTATGCAGATATGCGTTCTTCAAAAGATTAGAAACAAGCATTACAGCCAATGATTCATTCATTTGCATATGCAGAGATGATGTTTCAGAAACATTCACCCTTATATTCTTACTGGCATAAATATCATTAAATGTTTCTACATACTGACCGATAATCGAATTTATAGAAACATCTTTCACGTCTGCATATTGTCCGTTCTCAATCTTACACAACAGCAACAATGATTTGTTCATGCGAGTAATATTTTCCAGAGTCTGATGCGTTTTTGCAATTTCCTCCATCTGTTTTTCCGACAGATTTTCATCATCCATCAGCATTTCAAGCCTGTTAAGGCATATTGCCAAAGGAGTCTGCATCTCATGCGAAGCATTGCCTATAAACAGTTTCTGCTGTTCGTAAAGTTTCTCATTCCTCTCAACAGACATCGTTACAGCCTCATACAGGTTCTTAAACTCCGTAATATTGGATTTATTGGCTAGAGGCGTATATCCACTGCCTATCTTATAATTATTGAACCATGAAAGCAGCACATACAGAGGTTTCATATTGCGACGGAATATCCACATATTAAGCAACAGCAGTATGAGGAGGATACCTACATAAAGCGCTATTATCCATCCGAGAATAGACCTTTGCAAATCAAGTTTGTCGATGGTAGGTGTATATACAACCAGTTCCTTATATCCGGAATCGGTCTTGAATATCGTCATAAGTATTCTTGCCGGCTCGTATTCAAGCTTCTCGTCAATATAAACCATCTCATCACGATATGACATTAACGGATATGTCTCAGCATACTCCTTACTCACATTGTACATATAGAACTGATTATTTGAACCATTGTTCAGCGACGGCATCTTCTCACCGTTGAGATAACTGATAATCAGACTCTCCGAATAATCTTCCAGAGAGTCGTCAACCTCATCGTTTACCTCGTCTATTATTGCCCAATAGAAAAACACCGCCCATGCGGTCATTATCAGTACTGACGCCACAGATACATGCAGCATCACATTGTGAAAAAGTTTCATTCCAATATAAATTTATATCCTATACCATATACCGCTTTCAGTTCAGGAGTAGAACCTGCATCCTTAAGACGCTTACGCAGATTCTTTATCTGAGCATATATAAAGTCGAAATTATCAGCCTGGTCAATATGGTCACCCCATACGGATTCCGCAAGTGTACTTTTGTTTACTAGCCTGTTAGGCCGCAACATGAAATATACAAGTATATCGTATTCCTTACGGTTCAACTCCACAGGCTTACCATCTATATATACCTCAAATTTCTCTGGCACGACTTCAATATTACCAAATGTCAGCTTTTTGTCTCCCTCCCTGAGATTTCTTCTCAACAGACTTTTGATACGTGCATGCAATTCTGCAAGATGGAAAGGTTTTGGCAGATAATCATCAGCCCCCAAGTCCAACCCTTTCACCTTGTCTTCTATAGAATCTTTGGCAGAGAGTATTATCACATTAGCCTTCTTACCCATATCCTGCAATTCTGCAAGAAGATCAAGTCCATTTCCGTCGGGCAACATTATATCCAGAAGAATACAATCGTAGTCATAATCTCCGGCTTTCATAGATGCCGTCCGGTAATCAGGAGCCTGTGAAACCACATATCTTTCCTTTTCAAGTGACCTGGTTATTATTTCCATCAAGTCTTTATCATCTTCAACTACAAGAATTTTCATATCGGAACATTTTTTGAGTTTTCACAAAAATAACTCTAAAAAACAAAGAATAAAAAAATCGGCCTGAAAATCTTACAAAAGACTTCCAGACCGATTAAACTGGCGATATTAATTAATATAATGTATTAATTATTCGTTAAACCAACGTACATAGCACAAGTCCTGACGATGTGCAAGTTCAGGGTTCTTAGGATACATACGATAAGAAACCTTGAAGCTACCAGCATTTGACAAACTGTGTGTCAACTGGAATGTGTACAAGTCGCCTTCTACCTTCACTACGTTCATCGGAGTTACTGAATAGATATATTCCTTACCTTCTGCATTCTTGTATGTTACTACGAGTTCGATACCTATAGCATCCTTCAATCCCTTTTCGTCAACAACGCAAGTGATAGTATAGTCCTTACCGCTCTCTACATTGCCTTCGCGAAGTTCTTCTTCCTTGTTCAAGGAAACAACCTGAATTGAATCCCACTTAGATACAACATCTTCTTTCCATGCAGCGATTTCCTTAGCCTTGGCATAATCGTTTGCAGCAAGCATCTTGTAACGGTTAGCTTCTTTAGTATAGAACTTAGAATAGTAATCGTCAAGCTGACGCTTCATTGTATAGTGAGGAGCAATCTGTGCGATAGAGTTCTTTATTGTTCTAACCCATCCTTCAGAATAGCCCTTCTTGTTGCGAGCATAGTACAATGGAAGGATTTCAGTTTCAAGGATACTGTAGATAGTAGCGGCATCCAACTGATCCTGATGTTCCTGGTTCTGATAAGTACGTTTTTCAGTCAAAGCCCATCCTGCACCTTCGCGATAACCTTCAAGCCACCATCCGTCGAGTACAGAGAAGTTTACTACACCGTTCATCAGAGCCTTTTCACCTGATGTACCAGATGCTTCAAGAGGACGTGTCGGAGTGTTCATCCAGATATCAACACCTGAAACAAGACGTCGAGCGAGTTTCATATCGTAATTTTCGAGGAAGATAATCTTACCCAAGAATTCAGGACGCTTAGAGATTTCTACAATTCTCTTAATCAATCCCTGACCAGCGCCATCATGTGGGTGAGCCTTACCTGCGAACAGGAACTGTACAGGATAGTTAGGATTGTTAACAATCTTAGCCAGACGGTCAAGGTCAGTGAACAACAGATGAGCACGTTTGTAAGTTGCGAAACGGCGAGCGAAACCAATCAACAGTGCATTAGGATTAATCTTGTCCATCAATGAAACTACACGTGAAGGATCACCCTGGTTCTTCAACCATGTATCGCGGAACTGATTACGTATATAATCTATAAGTTTATTCTTCAATGCCACACGAGTATTCCAGATTTCCTCATCAGGAACATTGTATATCGTTTCCCAAATCTTAGGATTAGACTGGTCATTCAAGAAGTTTGCATCGAAATATTTATTGTAAAGTTTCTGCCATTCAGAAGCGCACCATGTCGGGAAGTGTACACCGTTTGTGACATATCCCACATGATTTTCTTCGGGGAAATATCCTTTCCATATACCGGAGAACATTTCTTGGGATACTTTTCCGTGCAACCAGCTGACGCCGTTTACTTCCTGACATGTGTTACATGCAAATGTGGACATGCAGAAGCGTTCGTTATTGTCACCCGGATTGATACGACCGAGGTCCATTAAATCCTGCCATGTAATACCCATGCGCTGAGGATATCCTCCCATATACTTGCCGAACAAACCTTCATCGAAATAGTCATGGCCTGCAGGAACCGGAGTATGTACTGTATATAATGAAGAAGCACGTACCACTTCAAGTGCCTGGTCGAATGTCATACCACTTTCTACGAAATCGCACAGACGCTGTACGTTGCACAAAGCGGCATGCCCTTCGTTGCAATGGTAAATATCTTTCTTTATGCCAAGTTTCTTCAATAGCAATACACCACCTATACCAAGAAGTATTTCCTGTTTCAAACGGTTTTCCCAGTCACCACCATAAAGCTGATGAGTAATAGGACGGTCAAACTCGCTGTTCATTTCATTGTCCGTATCAAGCAAATACAATGGCACACGGCCGACATTCACTCTCCACACATACGCGTGTACATAATAGTCAAGATAAGGAACATCAACAACCAATGGCTTGCCATCTTCACCGATTACACGATCCAAAGGAAGGCTACCGAAGTTCTGTGCTTCATAATTTGCTATCTGCTGTCCATCCATTGACAAGCTCTGCGTAAAATAACCATAACGGTACAAGAAACCTACGGCACACATATCAACATTGCTGTCAGATGCTTCTTTCAGATAGTCACCGGCCAAGATACCAAGACCGCCAGAATATATTTTCAATACATGTGTCATACCGTACTCCATACAGAAATAAGCCACAGAAGGGCGTTCCTTGCTAGGAGCAACACTCATATAATCAGTAAATTTCTTATATACCTTATTTATTCTGTCCAAAGCCTTCTTGTCTGTAGAAATAGCTTCAAGTTTTTCATAACTCAAGCGTTCCAAAAAGGCAACAGGGTTCTGTCCCACTACACTCCATAATTCAGGATCAAGAGACTTAAACATATCTGTTGCTTCATAGTTCCATGACCACCAGATGTTACGGGCCATTTCCTGTAACATTTTCAAAGAATCAGGAATACGAGATTTTACTGTAACCTCTTTCCATACAGGAGCATTAGCATAATTTGTTTTGATTTTCATATCTCTCTAATACTTTAAATTATAAATTCTCTTTTAATTTCTTCAATCTTTCAGAAGCATTGCGCAATGCTATATCGTATGCTTCATAATAATATTTGATAAAATGTTTCCACAATGCTTTTTCCGCTATTGATGCGGCATTCTTACGAATTTTTTCAATCTGTTTCTTATCTAGTGCCGAAAATTCGCTGATGGTATCTTTTATGGCGTCAGCCACTTCCGAATAATTATAATCGGTACGGTGTATTACCTTTACTCCATCAGCCAGCTCACCGTTATGTCCAACCACGGAATTTACCCATAGGCCAAACCCGGCCAGGTCGGAAGTAATCGCCGGCACCCTAAACGCTACACTTTCCAGAGGAGTATATCCCCATGGTTCATAATATGAAGGATAAACGCTCATGTCATATCCAAGGACAAGGTCGTAATATGTCATATTCAAGATTCCGTCTTTTCCGTCAAGATAGCAAGGCACGAATATTACCTTAACCTTAGAATCCTCCGAATTTGACATATTCAGATATTTCAACATATCCAGAACCTGGTCATGGCTCATGTTGTGCAGCCAGTGTGTCACAAACGGCACTTCAAGCGGAGTATTGAAACTTTCCTTGCTATTAAGTCTTTCCATGAGATCCTGTCTTGCATCACCTACCCATCCGGGAACGTTTATAAATGCCAAGACATTCTTTTTAAGATTCTTATCTCTAGTAAGTCGATTTAATGATTCAAGGTAAACATTTATTCCCTTATTCTTAAATTCATATCGCCCGCTTGTACCTATTATAAGAGTATCATCTCCAAGCGAAATCCCTAGCAGCTTATTTGCCAGGTTCAGCATTACATGTCTGGCCTTTTTACGTTTTGCGCTGAATGCACGCCCCTGCGGGACAAAATCATCCTCAAAACCGTTCATCAGCACCACATCGGCCGGCTTGTCCAGAAGTTCCTTACATTCATTGTTTGTGATTTCACTCACCGTAGTAAAACAGTCCACATGATGTGCGGTCTGTTTTTCTATTGAATGTTTCGACTCCATATTCAATTCCCTTGCCATCTGGTCGCCATTATAGGCAAACAGATAATCGTACAACGGCTTGTTGTTCCCAGCGATTGAGCGACCTATCGAAGTGGCATGCGTAGTAAATATAGTAGCTATTTCGGGTACATTTTTCTGTATATACAATGCGCCCAACCCGGTCATCCATTCATGCGCCTGATATATGACTTTCTTGCCGGCATCAAGGAAAAACCTGTAAAAGCTTTCCACTACCTTTCCGGCCGCATACGAAAACATTGAGGCTTCATCATAATCGCCATACGCATGTAGCGAGTCAACCTGATAATCCAACCATGCCTGAGTGTAAATTTCATTTTTTTGTCCATAGAAGGGAGCAAAATCCACTAAGATAGCAATAGGATTTCCGGGTACATTCCAACGCCCAATCCTTAGATTTAACTTATCCGTGTCTTTGGCGTGTTTTTTCCAATCGCCAAACAGTTTTTCATCCTCGACAAACAAAGAGTTTTCTTTTCCCGACCACACATCCGGTCCTATGAAAAAAATCTTATCCTCAAATGCTTCCTGCAAAGTCTTAGCCCTTGTAGATAAGACGGTGTAAATTCCACCAACTTTATTACACACTTCCCAACTAGACTCAAAAATATAATCAGGAGTTAAAAGCTGTTCCATCATCTTATAAGTTTAACTTAATTTGTTGCAAAGATACGGAAAACATACGAAAAATCAAAAAATCCAAACATTTTTTGCAAAGAACGGAAGTCCAATCCTGAATAAAATATAATTTATTTCATTTAAAATACATAAAAAGGCCTGTGCTATGTATGTGATAGACATACACGGCGCAAGCCTTTAAATATATTACATAATTCCGATGCAAAAAATAGTATTTTTTAAGCCTCCGACTGTTTCTTCGACGACAGTTTTTCAAGGAAATAAACCATAAAGAAGCCTACTAACATCAATACCACTGCCTCTGCCACATATTGATTAGGAAGAATATTCTCCTCGATAAGGGGTTTTGCCACTCCATGACTGTCAGTATAGAACTCCACTACCCTCTTCCATGGCCATACCTTGTTTAATGACCCAAGCATGAAACCTGTCAATACGGAAAGAGTTATATTCCTGAAGTTCTTCAAAGCATACGACAGCACCCTGGAAAAAGAAGTTATACCGATTAAAGCCCCAGCGGCAAATATCACCAGGATAACAATATCAAAAGTTTTTACAGCCTCCATAATATAGAAATATTTACCCAGAAGCACTAGAATAAAACTACCTGATATTCCAGGCAAAATCATTGCACATATGGCTATGGCGCCACATAAAAAGATGAAAAGATAATTTGTAGGAGTCTCCGCCGGTGTGGCTACTGTTATGTAATATGCGACTCCGGCACCTATAATAAAAGACAATATCGTCTTCCAGTTCCACTCCTTTATATCTTTCGATACGAACCAAGTTGAAGCCAGTACAAGTCCGAAGAAAAACGACCACACAAGTATAGGATGGTCAGTAAGCAGCCATGTTATAAGTTTTGCCAACGAAAATATGCTAATACCTACACCCAGAATTATCGAAATCAGAAAATTTCCGTTTATTCCTTTCCAGAATTCAGCTATTCTACCTCTGAAAAGCAGCGTCAGATTTTTTATATTGATACTCTTTATTGAATTAATCAGTTCATCATATATACCTACTATAAATGCTATAGTTCCACCGGACACCCCAGGAACCACATCTGCAGCCCCCATTCCCATTCCTTTTAATACAAGTGTTGCGTAATCCTTTAATTTACGTTCCATACTAATTTTAAATTTACTATTTTGCGAGTGCAAAGGTAAACAAAAATAGGCTTAATCTACACTACAAATACATTAAATTAAAACTCTTCGTCGTTTGACATGAAATGCTTCGTCATTTAAAATCAAACGACGAAGAGTTTTTTTCTAACTTTTTTCTGCCTGAAGTGAACAATCCATACATCTCTTCCGTTATATTTACAGGAACAAACAAAAAAAATGAACTATTATGTCAAAAACAGCATTTAAAGGCTCGACCGTAAATCTGGCGGGCGAATTTATAAAGGTAGGAACTAACGCACCTGAGTTTTCAATGGTAAAAGGCGATTTAAGCCAGTTCAAACTATCTGAGACAAAAGGTAAATTTGTGGTAATGAATATTTTCCCAAGCCTTGACACAGGCGTATGTGCAACTTCAGTAAGAAAATTCAATCAGCTTGCCGCAAAGATGCAGAACACAGTGGTATTGGCCATTTCAAAAGACCTTCCTTTTGCACAGGGACGTTTCTGCACTACAGAAGGCATAGAGAACGTTATACCATTGTCGGATTTCAGAAATCCGTCCGATTTTGACAGCCAGTACGGCGTACTCATGGCTGATGGTCCACTAAAAGGATTGTTGGCACGTGCTGTTGTTGTGGTAAACCCTGAAGGTAAAGTGGTTTATACAGAACTGGTTCCGGAGATAACACAAGAGCCAAACTACGAGGCAGCACTGGCATCTATCGGATAATTAAGCCAACACAATAACCAACACCACTCATAATCACAAACCAAAAGACCGGATCTGTAAGTTTCCTTCAGGTCCGGTCTGATTTTATTTTGTAACCTTGTGTCGATACATCAGAAATCAGTCTTCCGAAAATTCCTTTATCCTCTGTTCCTCACTAAGACGACACACCAGCAAAGTATCATTCTTTTCGGCTATAATATATCCGTCAAGTCCCTGTATCACTACTTTCTTTTCTTGAGTGGTATGCACCACACAATTTCTTGACTCATACATTTTTATGTTCTCACCTATACATACATTGCCTTTGGCGTCTTTTGCCGAGTTCTCATGCAGAGAGCCCCATGTACCCAGATCACTCCATCCGAAAGATGCAGGGAACACATATATCTCATCGGCTTTCTCCATAACTGCATAGTCTATAGAAATATTCTCACACATAGGGAAAAGCTCATTAATAACTTCCTGCTCTTTTTCAGTAAAGAAATACGGCAACATCTTTTCAAATATCTTACTCAAAGCAGGCTGATAAACCCTCAGTGCATTCACTATAGTGTTTACATTCCATACGAATATTCCAGCATTCCAGAAATAGTTTTTCTTCTGTATGTATCGTTTGGCTGTCTCCAAATCAGGTTTTTCCTTGAATGCGTCAACCCTGTAGATTTCTTTATTCGAAGGACAAGCCATAGTCAAATCGGCTTCTATATATCCATATCCTGTTTCAGGACGTGTAGTCTTCATTCCAAGTGTGACGATGGCATCAGACGAGGAAGTAAATTTCATAGCCGAACTTATAACCCTTCTGAACTCGTTCACGTCCATTACAATATGGTCACTCGGAGTAACAACAATATTCGCCTTAGGATTTTTAGATTTTATTTTCCAGCTTACATATGCAATACATGGAGCAGTATTACGCCTGCATGGTTCAAGAAGAATCTGTCCTGCCGGAATTTCAGGCAATTGTTCTTTTACAATTCTTTCGTAATTGGCAGATGTCACTACCCATACATTTTCAGGCGGACAAACATCCTTAAACCTGTCCACTGTAAGCTGTATGAGCGTACGTCCGCATCCCAATACATCTATGAACTGTTTAGGCAATTCTTTACTACTCATAGGCCAGAACCTGCTACCTATTCCCCCGGCCATTATCACAATATGATTATTTGAATTCATTTCCATATGACTACCTCAGATTATAATTACCGCAAAAATAACTGTTTTTTCATTAAATACAACATTTTAAATAATATTTCATTTCATTACGACATATAGTTTCCATGACCATATGGTTTGGAAATGAAATTATTCTTACCTTTGTTCAGATGATAAATATATAAAACAGAACAGACAATGAAAAAATATCATAGCATACTCACCATAGCAGGCTCGGACTGCAGCGGAGGAGCAGGAATACAGGCAGACATTAAAACCATATCTGCATTGGGAGGATATGCGGCAAGCGCCATCACTGCCATCACGGTACAGAATACATGCGGAGTTACAGACATACACCCCGTACCGGCATCATACGTAAAGGCACAAATAGAGGCTGTGATGACAGACATAAATCCGGTTGCTATAAAAATAGGAATGATAAACGATGTTGATATTGTCAGTGCAATAGCATCGTGCATAAAAAAATACAATCCGAAGTTTGTTGTTTTCGATCCGGTAATGGTATCAACCAGCGGATGCAAGCTCATAGAGGACAAAGCCATAGATGCCATAAAAAATGAGCTTATACCGCTGTCCACCATCATAACCCCGAACCTTAGCGAGGCAAAGGTATTGACAGGCGACGAGATAGGAAATGCCGAATCAATGGTCGTAGCCGGTAAGAAAATACTTGACTACGGATGCCACTCGGTATTAATTAAAGGAGGACATCTTGAGGGTAACGACATGTGCGATGTATTGTGCGTAAAAGGAGAAGATACACCTTATATATATAGAGCAGATAAAATAACGAGTAACAATACTCACGGTACAGGATGTACACTGTCGTCAGCCATTGCCACATATCTGGCTTTGGGACATACGTTGCAGGAAGCGGTAAAACTGGCTAAAGACTATGTACACAAGGGAATATCAAGCGGTAAAGATGTCTGTATAGGACACGGGCACGGACCGTTAAACCACTTCCATTCACCCGTCCCAATGCACATTTTCATCGAAAACGAGTAGTTATATGAAAAAATCATTAACTTTGCAGCACTATCAATAATTAAAAATAGAATTATCATGAAAGCATTTGTATTTCCAGGACAGGGAGCCCAGTTTGTAGGAATGGGTAAAGACCTGTACGAAAATTCGGCTTTAGCCAAAGAACTTTTTGAAAAAGCCAACGATATTTTAGGTTATCGCATCACAGATATCATGTTCAACGGAACAGACGAGGATCTTCGCCAGACAAAAGTTACACAGCCTGCAGTATTCCTCCATTCAGTAATCTCTGCACTATGTATGGGCGAAGGCTTCAAGCCAGAAATGACAGCCGGACACTCTCTTGGAGAATTCTCCGCATTGGTTGCAGCTGGAGCATTGTCTTTTGAAGACGGTCTTAAACTTGTATATGCACGTGCCATGGCCATGCAGAAAGCATGTGAGGCAAAACCTTCAACTATGGCTGCCATCATAGCTCTGCCAGACGAAAAAGTTGAAGAAATATGCGCTAAGGTTGCGGCTGAAGGTGAAGTTTGCGTAGCTGCCAACTACAACTGTCCGGGACAGATTGTAATTTCAGGCTCTATCGAAGGTATCAACGAGGCATGCGAACTGATGAAAGAAGCTGGAGCAAAACGCGCGTTGCCGCTTAAAGTAGGAGGCGCATTCCACTCTCCTCTAATGGACCCGGCAAAGGTTGAGCTAGAGGCTGCTATCAACGCTACAGAGTTCCACACTCCAAAATGCCCTGTTTACCAGAATGTTGACGCGAAACCATATACAGATCCTGCCAAAATAAAGGCTAATCTGGTGGCACAGCTTACAGCATCTGTAAGATGGACACAGACAGTACAAAACATGATTGCCGACGGAGCAGACGAGTTTATCGAATGTGGTCCTGGAGCTGTTCTCCAAGGTCTTATCAAGAAGATAAACAAAGAAGCTAACGCACACGGCATAGAATAATAAAAAGACTAAACCAGACACGTATTAGGCAAGACAAAGCAAAATACGTGTCTTTTTCATAATATAAAATTGAAATTCCATGAATCCAGAAGAAAAAATAATCATTTATCAAGTATTTACACGTCTGTTTGGTAACCGCACCCTTGCATGTAAAACTAATGGAAGCATAGATGAAAACGGATGTGGAAAAATGGATTGTTTTACAGAACAGGCACTTGCAGAAATAAAAGAGTTAGGAATAACCCACATATGGTACACGGGAATAATAGCCCATGCCACACAGACAGACTACACTCGCTACGGACTGCCGAAAGACCATCCTGCCATAGTAAAAGGTAAGGCAGGCTCACCATATGCCATAAAAGACTACTACGATATAGACCCTGATCTGGCCGTAGATGTGGAAAAGCGAATGGAAGAGTTTGAGGCGTTGGTAAAACGTACACACGAAGCCGGCATGAAAATGATAATAGACTTCGTGCCTAACCACGTGGCACGCCAATACAAGTCGCTTGCAAAACCGGAAGGAGTTAAAGATTTGGGAGAAGATGATGATACATCTGTTTCATTCAGCCCGAACAACAATTTCTACTATATTCCTGGAGAAGAACTGAAAGGAGACATAGACCTTTACGACCCTGAAGCCGGAAGATATACAGAAATGCCTGCCAAAGCTACAGGAAACAACAAGTTCGACGCATGGCCAAACAGAACAGACTGGTATGAAACCGTAAAACTGAATTACGGAGTTGACTACTACAACAATACCGGATGCCACTTCTCGCCTATTCCGGACACATGGACAAAAATGAAAGACATACTCCTGTTCTGGGCAGGAAAAGGTATAGACGGATTCAGATGCGATATGGCCGAAATGGTTCCATGCGAATTTTGGGGCTGGGCTATTCCGCAGGTAAAAGAAAAATATCCTGAAATAATATTTATAGCCGAGGTTTATAATCCACAGGAGTACAGAAACTATATACACAACGGGAAATTTGACTACCTGTACGACAAAGTTGGATTATATGACACATTAAGAGGCGTAATAGCCAACAATGCATCAGCCACTGCAATCACCGGTTGCTGGCAAAGTGTAAACGATATACAAAGCCACATGCTTAACTTCCTGGAAAATCATGACGAGCAGCGTATAGCATCCGATTTCTTTGCAGGAAACCCTCATAAGGCATTCCCTGGCATGATTGTATCGGCTTGTATGAACACTAACCCTGTAATGATATATTTCGGTCAGGAACTTGGCGAAAGCGGAATGGATACGGAAGGATACAGCGGAAGAGACGGAAGAACAACCATATTCGACTATTGGAGCATAGACAGCATCCGCCGCTGGACAAACCACGGAAGATTTAACACACATCTTCTGAATGCCAAAGAAAAAGGTATAAGGAACTTCTACAAGACTCTGCTTAATATATGTAATGAAGAAAAATGTATCTCACACGGAGAATTTTTCGACCTCATGTATGCCAATCTGAACGGATGGCAGATGAACGAACACAAACAATATGCTTTCATCAGAAAATGTGACGATGAAGCCTTGCTTATAGCCGTAAACTTCGGAGATATAAATATGAGAGTTGCCATAAACGTTCCTGAACATGCGTTTCAATATCTGTCAATGCCTGAAATGGAAAACATTAAGGTAAAAGACCTGATAAGTGGAAAAGAGGAAAAAATAAACTTCACTTCTTCAAAACCTGTAGGAATAGACTTGCCGGCTAACAGCGGAAAGATTCTGAAGATAAAATTGAAATAGAATTAAATCAAAGGCATGATAAAGCAGGATTATATCATAAGGATGATTCAGGAAATAATATCGCTTATTGCCAATGCCATCATCAAGAAAAAGAAATTGGACAATAAAGAGCTGGATACTTATGAATACACTACTCACGAAATATTGGGAATAAGTCCAAAAGAGTTGACAGGCATGAATGCCAACGAGATAATAAGCCAGTACTCTCAATCAGAGAATGGTATGGACAAGCTGGAACTAGCGGCTGTAAGCCTGTTGTTGTTTTCTGAAGAAATGACGGACAGCAACCTGTTACTCAAGTCAAAGCTCAAACAGGACGGGATATTTCTATTGAAATATCTACAGGAAAACAGCGGTTCCTATTCTTTACAGCGTGAATTTATCATCAATATGATTTCATAAAAAAAACGGCAGCCAAACGCTGCCGTTTTCCATTATTATCTTTTCAAAAGTCCGATTTTTAAATTCAGTTTGAAATAATACACTCCGTTTTCCCTTTCCAGATAACCGTACTTGTCTTTTTCCGTCGAACCCTTTTCCAGTCTTGTATTCTGATACAGAAAATCAGCAAATACCTGTCTGAATGCTTTCTGATAGCACAACACTTCACCCTCTGCCGTAACGAACAGGAAACCTGAAATAGCAGAATCAGTGCCGTTGTACATTTTTGCCGGGCGCATACCCATAGCCAATGCCAAAAGGAGTTCCTTTACCTTATATTCATAATATCCGTGTTTGTTTATCAGCTCGTCCTTTATCTTTAGCGGATTAAGTTTCTTTATTTCCTCAGTAAGTTCAGAAACTTTCGTTATACCGTCAAGCCACATTATACGTACCATTTCAGCAAACATACGTCCGGCATGAAGATCTATCATCGAAAGGTTGCTTCTGAATATCTTGTCTGCTACATCATTGTACTTAAGCACACCTCCAAGACGCTCTATCATAAGCATACGGCTCGTTACGTCGTCTTCTTCGCCTTCAGCATTAATCTTGTTTATAGTAGGAACGGCAAATTTAACTCCAGACTGCTCAAACTTGAAATTGGCTGAGCGTCCACCGTCAAGCAAAGGCAACATCTTTCCACCCAATCTGGAACGTACACAAAATCCTGTAAGCGGAGCATCTACACTATAAAATGCCACAGAGAAGTCTGTACGGTCATCGGTCTGTGCCTCAAGATTGAATATCGCTACCTCATCAAGGAATTCTTCTACGCCGTCGGGAGAAGTGACATCATTTCCTGATGTGTTTCTTACAGCCTCCTTTATAAGTTCTGCCACAGTATCAAAATCTTCACGTGGTATTCTTTTGTCAATATTCTCACCCTTTATGTTTATCCAGTCCTTTTCTATTATATACTGTCTGGTTCCGTCATGTTCTTCGCGCTGCACCATAGCCACCGGTAGAAGATGACTTTCATTACGTTTAACATCGGGTGTACCGGCATATACTTTACCGTCTGCCAGAAGTCGTAAAAAAGCGTAAAGCTCGCCCCATTCTCTTTTTGTTGCTTCAAATGCCATAATTATAGTTATTAATCCGTTACAAAGATATAGATATTTATTTAACTTTGCAGTCATGAAACTAATATTCTATTCAGCAGATTTAAGTACAGAACTGGATTTGCCCATAGCAGGCGAACGTATAAGAGCAGGATTCCCCAGTCCCGCACAGGATTATATGACCGATACAATAGACTTGAACAAGGAGCTGGTGTCACATCCTGCCACTACATTCTACGCGCGTGCCGTTGGAAACTCTATGACAGGTTTCGGCATATCCGACGGAGACCTTTTGGTAATAGACAAAGGTATCGAGCCTATGGATGGGGACATTGTTGTGGCATTCACGGATGGAGAATTCACACTGAAGAGAATAGAGAAAGACGAAAGCGGATGCTGTCTGTGGCTTGTACCAGGCAATGATGATTATCCACCGATAAAAATCACTGAAGAAAATGATTTCCTGATATGGGGAGTATTGACATATAATATAAAAAAACAGCTTGTCAGATCAAAAAGGAAAAGAGAATGAGTGCATTTCAGTCAAGATGGACATCTATTATCTCGTTTATATTAGTGGTAAATCGTTTTGACACATGTTCACGCTTAAGTCTCCACTTCGTATCGTATCCCTGAACAGCAACCCTTACGGCATTGAACCCGTTTTTACGGTTTATTTCGTCTATTGCCTTTGCCAATGCCATTCTTTTTCCACGGTCAACAGTGTCAAACAAATCTCCCTGAACGGCATTATCACTACATATATCCCATACTATCACTCCGGCCTTTTTATAAAAATAGTCCGTTGAGCCCGATTTCCAGTTATCACGCAATACCTTTACGGCTCCAGATATTAGTTCCATTACATCGTTGGTCGGTACATGGAAATATGTATTTGCCTGTAAATAATCGCTCGGCAAATCATTTCTAAACCGGCTGGTATATGCAAATACTGTCATAGCTCCACATACCGCTTTATCTTCTTTCAGCTTTCTGGAGCAATGGGCTGCAAAATTTGCCACAGCCTCTTCCAGGGTATCAAGGCTGTTCAAGCCTTCATCAGGGAAACTACGACTGGTGCATATTGATTTCTTGTTGGGCAAATCTTCTATACTGATACAACTCTCGCCTCTCAGTTCCTTCCAGGTACGTAAACCGGTAACAGTGAGTTCTCGTCTCACCCATGCCTCCGACCTCTGTACAAAGTCCCATGCCGTTTCCACTCCTATACTTTTCAACCTCACTCCAATCCTTCTTCCTATCCCCCATACATCAGCTATATCAAAAAGTTTCAAAGCCTTTTCTCTTTTCTCGTCAGAATTAATCATGCAAACCGAATGATAACCCTTGTACTTTTTAGCGAACTTGCTTGCCATCTTGGCCAATGTCCTGGTTGGCGCTATACCAAGAGATATGGGAATACCAGTTCCTCTGGTTATAAATCTCACCATATCACGGGCATATGGCATCAACTCCTCAGCTGTACCCATCCCTGAAAAATCCAGAAATGCCTCGTCTATGGAATATATATCCAATTTGGGCGTATAAGCAGACAGCAATGTCATCACCCTGCGGCTCATGTCACCATAAAGTACATAATTGCTGCTGAATACGGCCACACCGTTTTTCTCCAACAGTTCTCTGACCTGATAGAAAGGCGCCCCCATCTTAATGCCCAAAGCTTTAGCCTCATTACTCCGGGCTATCACACAGCCATCATTATTTGACAAGACCACACAAGGGGTGTTCCGCAAATCAGGACGAAACACCCTCTCGCATGAGACAAAAAAATTGTTACAATCTACAAGGGCTATCATTAGTCTAACAGAAAATTAAATTCAGATTTCAAACTCGGCGGTAACAGAACTTCCGCAACGTATTCCTTCAGGAAGAGCCATCTTATACTCCTTGCCGTTTATCGTAACAACCAGTTCCTTTATGTCAGGATTCATCGTAGCCTCAGTAACAGAAATTTCATATTTTCCATCAGTCTTTTTCACCATAACGGCTGCCGGAGCTGAGACTGACATCGAAAAATCCTTATATTTCAGTCCTTTATTTTCTGGATAGAATACAGCCTGTACAATAGTCTTGTCCAATAATCTTACGGCCTGTACCAAAGTGTCATTACTCATAACCTCGAACGGTAACTTACCTTTTGGAACATCTGTACCTGCATAAACAACATATCCGTATTTATCGTTTACCGGTTTACGTCCATGTTCAGTCCATATTCTCAGAATATTAACCTCACTCGGCTTTGACGGCAGTTTCTTATTTGACAGATTGCGGTTATCCCAGTCTGTAGGTTTAGTCTCACATGAGACAAACGCTTCCTTTGTAAATTCAGGCAAAACAGTATAGCTGAACTTCCCTTTTTGTGAAATCCATACAGGATTTTTCTTATCCGATTTCCAGGCTATTTTTTCACCTTTCCTTACCAATGTTTTATTTCCTTTCTTTATTGTATATACATCGTCAACCCATGCAGTCTGGTCAATAGTAGTACGCAAGTCTCCTTCTATTTCCGGTTGCATATTTGTAAGTCCCGCACCTAAAGCTACGAAATAATCTCCCATAATGAAATAACCTTTATAGACTTTAAATCCATACAGCATTTCGTTTTCTTCTTTAGCAGCATCGCCTTTATCATTAACTCCTTCTTTATCAGAACCGTTCATTTTTTCAAAAATAATACCGGCTACACCATCTTCATGACCGTCTGTAGCGCCTGCAGCAAAATTATGCTTACTGCAATATCCTCTCCAGTTTGTCACAGGGACTAGTCTGTCCATACCTTCCCTGGCAGTTACGCCCGGCATAGCTGTTACATCCCATCCGCCCATAACTTTAAAATATTCATCACCACTGCGCTGGAATAATGTAGCGCCGTCTGTAGGATAGAAATTATAACTATCAGCATATGCAGCACTCTCCAAGCCATCAGTCCTGAAGGAAGCCATGTTTATATCTATATGATAATCAGGAGTTTTCTTTATCAAATCATCATTATTGAAGAACCACCTCATACCTTTATACATGCCGTCAGAATATCCATCCATGAAAATTCTGTTGGTCTTCACTTCTTTCTGCAATGCAAGAAGTTCTTTTTGTTCCTCAGGTGTGAAAGAAGAAATCCAGTTCTTTACTACTCCATCAAGCATTTTTGCATAAGGGATACTTTTTTCATCAGGATTATACACATAAGAGCCTCTGTCAAGTCCCGGAAGTCTGTATCCTTTATAATAATACCAACTTCCACCTCTAAAGAAGTTCATCAATGCTTCTGTATTTGACTTGCCCAACTGCTGTGCCCACGGAGTACCACGCAACATGGTAAGCATATTCAATGCATTAGATGCTCCGTCAATAGGATATCCCCATACCAGACACTGTTTGCCATGTCCCCATCCGGCGCCATCTGCAGTAAATCCTTCCGTCCAGAACGAATCATCATAAGTCACTTGTGAAGTCATGCTTATAGCCCGTCGGCAAACTTCAGCCAATAAATCCACCATCGGCACTGAACTGTACATTACAGCAACTGGCAACAACGAACGATACGCAAGTGCATTTCCTCCTACCCACCAGACATGATTTCTGAATCTTTCAATAGATACCACATTTTCATCGGTTGCATCATTTCTTAGAGGTTGCGTCCATGCCTGAAGGCCTACAACCTTAAGCATATCGCAAGCCTCAGTTACCAACTGGCTTGCCTCACCTTTTTCAGCCTTATCCATCAAATCAAGCATGGCAAAATAGACATTCACTGCAGCTGTAGGAATAGCGAAACATGAAGCATGGAAACGCGGTCTGTCGTTACGACGCGATATTTCAAGCATTCCATAATGCTTTATAGCCTTCATAAGATTGCCAGACAAAGCTTCTTCAGCAGATAAATATCCTAAACGGCAGGCACTGCATATCTGAAAAATTCTCTCATACGCATCACCAATAAAAATTCCTGCGGCATCATCCAAAGTGCTGGTATAGCCTTTATTGTATGTATCGTTTTCATCAAATCCTCGTTCTATTGGATCCATATCCGAAAATGTACCTTTTTCAGTAAGCAAAGACAGATACTCCCTGGCTTTC
This sequence comes from Candidatus Phocaeicola faecipullorum, assembly GCA_018884025.1. Classification (GTDB taxonomy): domain Bacteria; phylum Bacteroidota; class Bacteroidia; order Bacteroidales; family Bacteroidaceae; genus Phocaeicola; species Phocaeicola faecipullorum. The sequence goes on along the minus strand of JAHLFB010000129.1, from coordinate 4,562 downwards.
ACACCATCTTTAAAAGCCTTTAATCTGTATGGGTGTTCGCTAAAATAAAGTCTTAGTTTTTTAACGGCTTCAGCCTTTTCGTGATTAATGTCTGCCGATTCCACATTATAATATTTTCTATAGTTTCCAAAAGCGAAATCGACTTCAGACTGTTGGGCTAAAGCTGTACATCCCCAAAAGACCGGCAATAATAAAAGATAATTTTTCATGATACTATAGTGTTATTATTTCTGAAAACAAAGATATAAAAACTATTATAAAAATATATCTAAAAACGACCATATACAATACATTCTTTATACGCACGTCATTAATTGAATATTTTTTTAACCAAAAAGCACCGATTAAACGATAAATTACATAAAAAGACAAATGATTATTCATTTTTTTATTTTATATTTGCACAATAAATTCAAATTATTAATATCATGGAAATTAAAAAGAACTTAGGACTAGCACTTTTATCTGCAGCAGTATTGGCATCATGCAGCACAAAGCCTGAAAAGACTGAAAGTTTTATTGATGCCGAAATCAGCAACATGGTAGCACAACATACCATTCAGACTGACATCATCGAAAAAAGCGGTAAAATCCTCAATCCACGTACACTTGACAAAAACGGTAACATCCATTATGTACCTATTGACGACTGGACAAGCGGTTTCTTTCCAGGCAGCATGTGGCTGGACTATGATTTGACAAAGGATGAAAAATGGAAAAAGCTGGCAGAGAAATATACTGAAGCTCTAGATTCTGTAAAATACCTCAAATGGCATCATGACGTAGGCTTCATGATTGGATGCAGCTACCTTACAGGTTATAGAGTAGCTGACAAACCTGAATATGTTGACGTAATTGTAGAAGCTGCAAAATCACTTTCTACACGTTTCCGTCCGGGAGCAGGCGTTATCCAGTCATGGGATGCAGACAGAGGATGGCAGGGTAAACGCGGTTGGGAATGTCCTGTTATCATCGACAATATGATGAACCTTGAATTGCTTTTCGAAGCTACTAAATTCTCCGGCGACTCTACTTTCCACAAGATTGCAGTATCTCACGCTGACCAGACAATGAAGAACCATTTCCGTCCAGACAACAGCTGCTATCACGTTGTTGACTATGCATTGAAGGATGGAGCTGTTCGCAGCCGTCAGACAGCACAGGGTTATGCACACGAATCAGCATGGGCTCGCGGTCAGGCATGGGCTATCTACGGATACACTACCTGCTACCGTTATACTCACGACAAGAAGTATCTTGACCAGGCAGAAAGAACTCTTAACTTCTACCTTAACGACAAGAACCTTCCTGAAGACCTTATCCCATACTGGGACTTCGATGCTCCAAACATTCCAAACGAACCAAGAGACGCATCTGCCGCAGCATGTATAGCATCTGCTTTGTACGAAATGGACGGTTACTGCCCAGGCAAGAACTACAAGGAACTTGCAGACAAGATTCTGACAAACCTTTCTTCGCCTAACTACAAGGCTAAAGTTGGTGAAAACGGTAACTTCATCCTTATGCACTCTGTAGGTAGTATTCCTCACGGACAAGAAATTGATGTTCCTCTGAACTATGCTGACTACTACTATCAGGAAGCAATCGTTCGCAAACGTAATCTGGAAAACAACCAGCCATTACCTTTTGCGGCAAAATAATAGACAATAAGTTAATAATTAAACATCAAATCGGGACAATCCCGTAAAAATATCTGTATTGCTTAGGGATGAAAAAGTCTTGACATCACTTTATGCGATACAGATATTTTTTTCTTGAAAACCATTAATCAAAACTATAAGAATCATGAGAAATTTTATTCTTCCACTTACAGGCCTTTCACTGTTTTCAACAGGATGCGCCCAAAAGCAAGAACAGAAAACTACGGAAATGCCTAACGTGGTATATGTATTCCCTGACCAGTACAGAAATATGGCCATGGGATTCTGGAATGAGCCGGAATTCAACAAAAACGTTAATTTCAAGGCAGACCCTGTGCACACTCCAAATATAAACAAGTTTGCCAAGGAATCACTCGTGCTTTCTAATGCCGTGAGTAACTGTCCTTTGAGTAGTCCTCACCGCGGTAGCCTGCTTACAGGTATGTACCCTAATGAGAGTGGAGTACCTTTGAACTGTAACTCCAGCCGCCCTATCAGCTCACTGCGTACTGACCTTGAATGTATTAGTGATGTTTACAGTAAAAACGGTTACGACTGCGCATACTTCGGAAAGCTGCATGCCGACTTCCCGACTCCTAACGACCCTGAAAATCCAGGCAAATATGTAGAAGACAGAATACCGGCATGGGACGCCTACACACCTAAAGAGAGACGACACGGATTCAACTATTGGTATTCATACGGAACTTTCGACGTACATAAAAATCCTCATTATTGGGACAACGACGGAAAGAAACACGAGCCTAAAGAATGGTCACCTATACACGAAGCTAAAGAAGTGGTTTCATACATCAAGAACGAAAGAAACCAGCGCGACACAAGCAAGCCATTCTTCATAATGGTAGGTATGAATCCTCCTCACAGTCCTTACCGCTCACTCGATGACTGTATGGAAGAAGACTTCAACCTTTACAAAGACCAGCCTATAGACAGCCTTCTTATCCGTCCTAACGCCGACAAGAAACGTGCCAAGTCAGAATCGGCAAGATATTACTTTGCATCAGTAACAGGTGTTGACCGTGCTTTCGGTATGATACTTGACTGTCTGAAGGAGATGGGACTTGACAAGAATACAATAGTAGTATTCACATCCGACCACGGTGAAACAATGTGCAGCCAGTTTACTGACGACCCTAAGAACTCACCTTATGCAGAGTCAATGAACGTTCCATTCATCATAAGATATCCGGGACATCTTCGCCCAAGAGTTGATAATCTGATGATTTCCACTCCGGACATCATGCCTACAATGCTGGCTATGTGTAACCTCGAAAAATTCATCCCTGAAGGAATACACGGACACAATTACGCTCCATTCTTCAAAGAAGAAAACACTGAAACTGTGGTACGTCCTGAAGGCGCACTCTACATACAAAACATGGACGGAGAAAAAGACAAGGACGGAAACGTAATAAGCTATTTCCCACGTTCAAGAGGTATAAAGACACACAAATATACTTTGGCTCTATACATTGACAGAGATAACAAACTTACAAAGACATTACTCTTCGATGACGAGAAAGACCCATATCAGCTGAACAATCTTCCACTTGAAGATAACAAAGAGGCTGTAGAAGAACTTTTAGCTCTGATGGGCAAACAACTGAAAGAAATAAACGATCCATGGTATAAGGAACAGATTCTATCTGATATGGTTAAATATTAATACATTTATATTGTCCGACTGTCTTAATCATATTCATTATGGTTAAATCAGCCGGACATGTTTTTTATTAGAACTATACGAAAGTCAATAACATGAAACGCTTATTATCTATCCTCACATCCGTAGCATTCACTACATGCCTGATGGCAAACAACAGTATTATCGTAAATACAACACAAAATCTGGTAAATGCTGTTTCTACAGTTAAACCGGGAGATACGATTCTACTAGCAGACGGAACCTATAAAAACCTTCGTCTATCAGTTACTACTGACGGAACAAACGACAAAATGATAACCATCAAAGCTCAGAATCCCGGTAAAGCATACATCTCCGGAAACTCGGCAATAGAACTCAGAGGAGATTATATCCATCTGTCAGGCCTGTATTTCAAGGACGGCAACAGAAATTTTGGAGAATGGAAGACTCACGGTCCGGGAATCGTCAGCATATATGCCGACCACTGCGAGGTGTCCGAATGTCTGTTCTATGATTTTGACAAGGCGAATTCATCATACATTTCTACCAATCTCGACGAATCAGGTCACGTACCGCAATATTGCCACATACACCACTGCGCATTCATAGGAAAGACCACCCAGGACCAGGTAATAAATCTTAACAACACAAGAAAGAAAACTCTTGAAGGAGAACCAGGAAAGCCTATGTACCACCGCATCAGCTATTGCTATTTCTCAAACCCACCGAAGAAAGGAAATGCAGGAGGCGGTATAAGAGTCGGATACTGGCGCAAGGACTACGGCAGATGCCTTATAGACCACAACCTCTTTGAAAGACAAGATTCCGAGGCTGAAATAGTGACAAGCAAATCTATGGAGAATGTATATTTAGCCAATACATTCATCAACTGTCGCGGTACTCTTAATTTCCGTCATGGCGACAAGCAGGTGGCACTGAACAACATTTTCATCGGTACTGACGAAATGTACGGCTACGGTGGTATGTACATCTGGGGAAGTAACCACATTATTGGCAACAATTTCTTCTATCTTCCAAAGACCATGAAGGACAGAGGATTTGCAGGCATCTACTTCAACTGCGGACCTAAAGCAGGCGAACACGCCCTTGCCTATGACATGGTGGTAGTAAGCAATACATTCGTTGCAGTGCAGGGCTCTGCTTTCAATCTTGCCCCTATGTACGACAGACGATTAAAAGCATTCGGTACCGAAACAGAACTTCCACACGATATC
>JAHLFB010000128.1 GCA_018884025.1 Candidatus Phocaeicola faecipullorum | reverse complement strand
ATAATCAGTTCGGATTTCACACGGTTGGCACGGATCTTCGCCGTGGCAAGGTTCTCGGCTTCGCTGCTCAGCGAGTTGCAGTAGCCATCGACATAAAACGGCAGCTTGCCGTCAAGAATTGTTGCTTTGTTGCTTTCGATACATTCCAACAGGCGGGCAAGCTCTGTGTCATTGTTTTTCCACGGGACATAGAACATGTCGTCCGTCCGTACAAACCGGAAAGTATAGGTGGTGTCTGCCTTCTGTTCAGCCAAGACCGGCAGAAACAGAAGCGACAACAATATTGAAGCGGTTATTTTTCTTAAAATGTTCATATTTTGATTCTTTTTGGTTTTCGTTTCATATAGAGGAGTAGCCGTTACGCTCGTGCTCATCGCCATTTACGGACGGATGGAAGCGGCAGACGTATCTCGACACGGTATATACCACAAGCAATATGCTGAAAATGATTATACATACAGAAGGATTCCACCACAGAGACAGCAGCAGAGGCGATGACAGAAGGGGGAAGGACAGTAGGATTAGACTCTCCGGGTACATCTGGCGGAAACCTATGGGGTCGCTGTACTCATTGTCGCCACGACGACGGTAAACGACAAGAAAATCGTGTAAAAGCAGCAGAAAACAGCACACGCTGAGAGCTACAGCCACAATACGATAGACGGGAAGCGGCAGCAGGCCTGAGAGATAAAGAATGAAAACTGCCTCCGTGAATACTATGACCGTGCTTACCTTCCAGTAGCGGAACGCTGTAAGGCGGCTGGCATAGCAGAAGCCGTCGCCGTAATCAGTACGGAGAGAGAACATACGGCAGGAAGCCCAGCCGGGAAGAAGTACCGCAAGGGAAGTGAACCATCTGTTGGCGGGTATTCCCCCATGCAGTTCGGTAGCCGACATGAAAAACAATACTGCAAAACCAATGAAAAAGAGCAGGACTGAGAAAGTCACATCTATCTCCCTTGCCGGATAGCGGTACTCATATGGACGCTCAAGGTATTCAGAGCCGGGACGCATACAACGGGGTATCCACGAGGTATTGCCGTAGCTCAGTCTGTACGGAAAGGATGCGATGCCGGCTATGGAAAGCAGGCAGGCGGCTGTGGCGGTATATATCTGCAGGGCATTCATGGTTTCAGGAGATTAAGGTTTGGCAATAAATGAGGTACGGACACGGAAAAGGGCGGAAAACTCCCATGAAAAAAGGAGTTTCCGCCCTTGCATAATTTATTGGAATTTATAAACTTACGCGCGTGAGTTATGTCAGGTGAGAATGTGTGTGTTTACACAAATTCCGCACATATCCAAATTCTCAGTCCGTTTTGTTGAAATATTAGCATAATAGACAGACATAACAACTGCAGATAACAACAAACTGTTATCTGCATATGATTCTATTCCGTCAATATTAATAATGTGCTGTAATGTCATATAATTATATCTAGAGCTACAAATATAATATTTTTTTCTGAAAAAATTATCTACAACGTTAAACGAAAAGTTTTTATCAGTAACTTTGCACCCGCTTTTTAAAAACATTTATGGGTAAACAGACTGAAGAAGACAAAATTATATATCGTATAAACAAACGTTTCCTTAAGGGAATAGTGGATTATGGGTTAATAAGCGATGGCGACAAGATTCTGGTGGGTCTGTCCGGAGGAAAGGACTCGATGGCGCTGCTTGAGCTGCTTGCAATGCGTTCACGTATCTATAAACCGCGATTCTCTGTCGTTGCTGTTCATGTGGAGATGAGCAACATAGAATATAAGTCGGACACTGAGTACCTTGCTAAGTTTGCAGAATCGCTTGGAGTCCCGTTCTATACCTACACCACATCTTTCGACCCTACGACGGATACACGCAAGTCACCGTGTTTCCTCTGTTCATGGAACCGCCGTAAGGCATTGTTTACAGTAGCAAAGGAACACGGATGCAACAAGATAGCCTTAGGACATCATATGGACGATATTCTTGAAACTCTGCTGATGAACATGACGTTTCAGGGTGCCATCAGCACCATGCCTCCATTATTGGTGATGCGTAAGTTCGATATGACTATAATCCGTCCTATGTGTCTGCTTCATGAATCCGACCTGATAGAGATGGCACGCATACGCGGATATCGCAAGCAGATAAAGAACTGTCCGTATGAGAAGGATTCACACCGCTCGGACATGAAAGAGGTGCTGCGCCGCCTGGAAGAGATGAATCCTGAGGCAAGATACAGTCTGTGGAGCAGCATGAACAATATACAGGAGGATATGTTGCCGAAGGTAATAGTTGACAAGGCTTCAGTTACAAGTTGACAAGGCTTTTATTAATTAAAAATGAAAAATTAATAATGAGGAATCACTCTTACCTCGTTAACTTGTCAACTCGTCAACTTGTAACTTATATAAACTGACAAACTAAAATAACTGACAATATGTTATCACATGGAATTTTCTCAGTATTACTGCTGATTTTATCAAACATTTTCATGACATTCGCATGGTATGGGCATCTGAAGATGCGCGAATACAGCTGGTTTGAATCATTGCCTCTGATAGGAGTGATAGCCTTCAGCTGGGCTATTGCATTTTTCGAGTACTGTCTGCAGGTACCGGCCAACCGCCTTGGTTTCCGCGAGAGTGGGGGACCTTTCGACATTATGCAGTTAAAGGTTATTCAGGAAGTTATCACTCTGGTGGTGTTTACCGTATTCTCCGTAATAGCATTCAAGATGGAGCTTAAATGGAATCATCTGGCCGCATTCTGCTGCCTTATTCTGGCGGTATATTTCATATTCAAGAAGTAATAGCGGAACGCTTCGTCGTTTAACCTGAAACGCTTCGTCATTCAGTATTGAATGATGGAGCGTTTTTTATTACCATAAAATTAAAAGATGACCACATAATCCCAAAGTTTTACATAATAGTAACAGCTTTCGCCCACATAGCTACTTCCTCCGTTTTTGGCCAAATTATATTTGTGAAAATATATATATCTTTGTGTGCAAATGAGAGGAATTAATTATTGCATTGTTAATATTTGTATGTTTAATTTAAAAAGTTAATTTATGAAAAAACTAAATGTAATTTTGGGAGCATCACTTTTGTTGATGGCAACCTCATGTAAGGTTCAGATGGCTACATCTACTTCTATGCCTATTGACGCAAGTATCACAAGTCGCAGTACAGCCGACCTTATAGTTTCTCAGGAAAAGGTTTCCACCAAATACTTCCCTACAAAACAGGAACGCAAGATGGGACTAGGTTTTATCCAGCAGAACGCAGCGGCAGAACTTCTTGAAAAGAACGGCAATGCCGATGTACTTGTAAATCCTCAGTATGTTATTGAGAAGAAGTTCTATCTTCTGCGCTCTAAAATCTTGTCAGTAAAAGTAACCGGTTATCCTGCATTCTTCAAGAACATCAAACCGGCAGAACCACAGAAAACTATCGTAAATCAGGTTGTAAATAATTAATCTTATGAATAAGAGTATATTGCTGTTAATATGCGCAGCATTGTTCTCGTCATGCAGTGTTACGCAGAAAATGGCCGTATCTTCTCCTGTCGAGGATGTAGGTGTACATCAGTATCCTACTGTAGCCGACCTGAGTATAAAACCTCAAAAGGTAACCAGCACAGAGGAGTGGAGATTCGTGCCGTTTAATTGGGGACAGCCTACGCTGGACGTGAGAAAGGGAAACATGATAGCAGAAATGCTTGAGGCCAACGGTGGTGATGTATTGCTTGAGCCCCATACCGTTTATACAAAAAGAATGTTTGGTAAACGCACGTTGAAGATAAGCGGTTTTGTAGCTTCTTTCGACAATTTCAGAAAAGCATCTGACGAAGATCTGAAGGCTCTTGAAATAGGATACAGAAAGAGTGAGCGACCGGTGTATAATGTATCTAAGAAACCTATGTTCCCTCAGCTAGCCAACAAGCTTTCTTCGGGAAAGAAAAAAACCGCAAGTAATGCCTTTAAGATTGCTGTCGGATTTACGGCAAGCGACATGGTTGGCTGTGAGTACAGCAATGGACGCAGGTTCGGGTATGGAGTAAACTTCGAGTATCAGAGACATATGCCTAGCAGTTTCTATTATGCCGCAGGTTTAGGTTTTACAAGCCGTGGTTTTATTACGGATAATTCAGAACTGGTTTCGCACATTTTTAATATTAATCCAATAAATTTCGGATATAATCTGCAACTTAACAAGTTCTCTGTATTCGCTCAATTAGGCTGGTATATGGATATCTCTATGGCGGATAATTTGGATAACTACAGTAGTAGATATGATCAGATGTATTGCGATGGAATATTTGATACCGGACTGAAGTATGGTATTGGTGTCAAGTATGGCAAGATTTCTCTTGAGCTTATGAACTACAACGGATTTATGCCAAGATTCCGAGAAAATTCTAATAATTACGATGAATACAAGCAGAAGAGCCTTTCTCTGTCATTGGGAATAACATTCTAGGCATAATACGAATCGGTAAATAAAAAAAACACAGGACAGATTTTATTTTAAAAACCGTCCTGTGTTTTTTATTGTCCGAATCTCATTTTCCGTACTTTTTCCTCTTCAGCGCGTTTGGCCGCCTCGCGTTTCTCTTTCTCTCGCATGTATATGTAAATGCTGTCCATGCTTACCGGAAGTTCTTCAATCATTTTCTGTTCCTTTGCCTTAAGTTCGTCTTCACGGTCTTTCTGCTGTTTTGCCTCTCTGGCTTTTCTTACATTCCATCTGAAGTTACGTCGCACATGGTCAGGCTTTCTCTCCTTGTCGGCTTCCTCGTTGGCTTTCTTGAGATATTCTTTTCTTACAGTGTCCCGCCTTGCCGATATTACCATCTCTATTTCCGCCCTCATGGAGTCTGTCATTTCCGGAAATTCCATTACGCTTGCCGTATCCTTCGATGTGGAATAATCGAACACCGGTGCCGTAAGGCCATCATAGAAGGTGGGGAATTTCAGACTGTCGGCCAGCGTAGGCTGGTATTTCCCGTATATTTTCCATGCGTTGGCGTGCTTTCTGTTGTGTTGCAACATTCGTCCGCGTGCTGTAAGATTGTTGTATATGAATCCCATTATGTCAAGTCCGCCTATCGCTATTCCGGCACCACTAATACGCATTCCATCGCTTATGCTGCCTGCCGACGGAGCTATGCTCATGCCGTAGTTCTCACTATAGTCGCTGAAAGGATTGATGGTCCACGATATATTATATTCCTGCTTCTTGCCGAACACCATCACGTCGTAAACCGGGTCTTCTCCGAATTTTGTCCAAATGGAGTAGGGCAGCATCCTGATATATCCTGTAGGTTTCCTCACCCTGGTAGTATCCGTCAGGCTTTTAGGCACGGCAAGGTCGGCCTTGAACTGCATCCACGACTTTTCAAGTGGCGCTTCCATGGGCTTGTTCGCCTCGTCGCTGAAATCGGGCATGAAATCGAATGTTATCAGCTTTATGGCTTCCTCGTTCAGTTTCAGCTCGTTTTCCTTATTATCGTTCTTGAAATTCTTCGTAAAATCAGTATTCAGCTCCTGCGCTCCGGTATATCCTGTAATAGCCATCATGCCCGCAACCATGATAGTGGTTTTTAATCTTAAATCCTGCTCCATTTTTCGATGCAATTCATTTCACTCTTCCTCCCTGCAGCCAGTGTCTGTCGTAATATCTCTCGTTAAGGCTGCTCACCACTACACCCACACTGGACGAGGCATGTATAAACTTGCCGTCCTTGAGGTAAATTCCCACGTGCGACGCGTCACGCTTCTTCTTTCCGTTGTGGAAAAACACCAGGTCGCCTTCCCTGAGATTGCGTTTCAGCACTCTGCGGCAATCGTCCTCTCTCTGCTCTTCCGCGCTGCGGCTTAGTTTTTTCTTATATACTGTTCTGTAAATAGATGATGTAAGTCCTGAACAGTCCACACCTTTTTTCGTGGTTCCCCCGTATCTGTAGGGAGTACCTATCCAGTCGGCGGCTTCCAGATACAGTCGGTGATTGTCGTTCATTTCTATATCCATGTCCAGCTTTATAGCCGCTACTGCAAGGTCACGGAAATCATAATTCAGTCTGCGTGTACCGCATGATGAGAGCAGCAGGACGGATATACATACTGCTGCCGCATATATTATTGTTTTACCTGATGTGCTTTTGAGCATATGCCTTGTGTTTTGTGGTCGTAATACAAAAGTAAGTAATTGTTCCTTACAGGGAGTGTCCTGTTTGCACTATTTAGTTACTATTTAACATTATTCCGATAAAAAAGCTGCAAGGGTATAAAAGAAAGGGAGGCGGTTTAACCGTTTTCCGGCTTACCGTCTCCCTTGAAGTCTATAGTATGCAATGTATGTATGATTATTTCACAGGCGAGTTCATGCTCACTTCTATCATGTTGCCCTGCTTGAAGAAATCTTTCGCGAATTTCTTCAGGTCGCTGATAGTTACACCGTTTACAGTGTTTTCGTATCCTGTGTTCATGTCTATTCCTTCCCAAAGCATTCCGTTGAGAATTCCCATCCAGTAGGAGTTTTCTTTCTGGTTCTGCTGGTAGGTCTTGAGCATGTACTCCTTAACCTTGTTAAGGTCGTCGGCCTTAGGACCTTGTGCGATGAAATCGTTTATACCCTTGTCTATCAGTTCCACCATCTGCGGTCTGCGTTGAGGGTCAGTGTCGAAATAAATCTGGAACACACCTTCAGCCTCCGGATATTTGCTTATAGAGCCGCTGCATGACACTCCGTATGTACCTCCGGCTTCCTCTCTCACTGTCTGCGTGTAGAGGATGTTAAGCAACTGTCCGAGCATACTCATCATCACCACGTTCTTCTGTGTGTATTTGCATTTTCCGCTTGCTACCATCAGCACTGACGATTTGGCTGTTTCCATCTCTCTGGTAAAGTTGTTCTCGTATCTTCCCTTACGTATATCCGGGGTGACATCGCGGAACTTTTCGTTACGTTTCAGCGATGGCAGACTGCCAAGATATTTCTCAATCAGAGGAATTGCAGTAGCTTCGTCAATGTTACCAACCATGATGAATGTAAAGTCGCTTGCATCAGCAAAACGGTCTTTATACAGTTCCATCACCTTGTTGTAGTCTATCTTGTCGAGTGTCTCAGCCTTGACTGGGAGAGCTCTAGGATGGCGGTTGTACAGAGCCACGTTGATAGAGTCGCTGAACGCGGTGTTAGGGTCAGCCTCCGCATTGGCAAGCGCAGCCTTGTTTCTGCTTATGAATGAAGCGAAAGCGTCCTGGTCCATTCTAGGAGCTGTGAAGCGCAGATATGTGAGCTGCAACATTGTCTCCATATCCTTAGGAGAGCATGAGCCGCTGATGCCTTCTGTAAGGCTGTTCACGTAAGCAGAAGCCGAAGCCATCTTTCCTGCAAGAACCTTGTCGAGGTCAACGGCATTGAAGTTTCCAAGACCTCCGAGGCCTACAACCTGGTTCATGAGTTTGAACTGTACGGCATCCTTGTCGTCGAACATTGAGTTACCTCCGGTGCTGAATGCCTGCATTCTTACTTCGTCTGCCTTGAAGTCAGTCTTTTTCAGAACTACTTTCACACCGTTGCTCAGTGTAAGTACCTTGCTGTCGAAAGGTCCTGCCTCAGTCTTAACGACCTTGCCTCCAGCAGGAGTCTCTTTCATAAGAGGTTCATCAGATACTTTGTCAACGTATGCTTCAATCTTGGCATTTCTCACTTTGTCTATCACGCCCTTAAGCTCAGCGTCGGTAGGATATTTCATTCCTTCCTTGTCAGGACAGAATACGCTCAAAACCATGTTCTTTTCGCCTATAATCTGTTTTACCACCTGGTTGATGGCTTCTACAGGAATGCTAGGCACTATCTGGTTCATTATGGCGTATTCGTTTTCTATACCCGGAATAGGCTCGTTGTCGATGAAGTTTCTCACATATTCCTGTACGTACTGTGAGTTTCTCATCTTGTCTTTCTCGTTGTATGCCGATTCGAGCGCTCTCAGATAGTCAGCTTTTGCTCTGGCATATTCGCTTGCTGTAAAGCCGAACTGTCTAACTCTCTCTATTTCGGTCATCAGCGCCTCTGTAGATGTGAGGATGCCGTCTTCTTTTGCTACCGCTACGCCTATGAACGCTCCCTTGGTTTTTGCCACAAGATAGTTTCCGTCTTCAGCAAATGCCTGTATGAACGGAGGCTGCGGCTTCTGTGTAAGCTCGTCGAGTCTGGCGTTTAGCATGTTGCCAATCATTGAAAACATGTAGTTCATGGCAAGATAGCCCATATTGTTTTTCTGGTCGTTAGGCACTACATCGTGCTTGTGGAACAGGTAGATGATAGGTACCTGCTGTTCCTTGTCCTTTGCCAGGGCTATGATAGGTTCGTCGTTGTCGGCTACAGGATAATAAACTCTCTCTGCGGCATTTTCAGGCATTTCGATAGGGGAGAACATCTTCTTGATTTTTTCTTCCACCTTGTCAACGTCTATATCACCCACAACAATGATACCCTGCTGGTCTGGTCTGTACCATTTTTCATAATAGTCTTTCAGAGCCTGGTACGGAAAATTGTCAACCACTTCCATTGTACCGATAGGCAGACGGTAAGCGTACTTGCTGTCCTTGTATATTATAGGGAACACCTTTTCATACATACGCATCATGGCTCCCGTACGGGTTCTCCATTCCTCGTGTATAACTTTACGTTCCTTGTCTATCTCCTCATTGTCCAGTGTAAGGTCGTTAGCCCAATCGTGGAGTATGAGCAGACATGAGTCAACTACAGTTTCTCTTGCCACAGGCACATTAGAGATGTTATACACTGTCTCGTCAATTGACGTATAGGCATTCAGGTTGGCACCGAACTTCACACCGATAGTCTCCAGATATTCTCTCAGGAGATTTCCCGGATAGTTGGTTGTTCCGTTGAAACACATATGTTCAAGGAAGTGTGCCAGACCTCTCTGGTTGTCCTCTTCAAGGATAGAACCAACCTTCTGTGCTATATAGAAGTCGGCCTGTTTTTCAGGCAGGGCATTATGCCTGATGTAATAAGTAAGCCCGTTTTCCAGCTTTCCGATACGTACGTTCGGATCGACCGGAACAGGTGGCATCTGTTGTGCAAAAGCCGATGCCATGCCGCCAATGAATACTATCATGGCGGCAGAACGTTTCCATAAATTCATGTTATATAATTAAAAATTAATAATTAACAATTAATAATTTAGAACCGGAGGCGAATTAAAAATTAAAATTGGTGACATACACCCGTTTTTTAATTATTAATTATTCACTTATTCAGGAATCTTTCCGCTTCAATAGCCGCCTTGCATCCGCTTCCTGCCGCAGTTATCGCCTGACGGTAGTGAGGGTCTGCCACGTCGCCGGCTGCGAATACTCCAGGAACTCCTGTGCATGGTGTATTGCCTTCGGTGATGATGTATCCCACTTCGTCTGTCTTAACCCATGGTTTGAATATATCCGAGTTTGGTTTGTGACCAATTGCAAGGAAGAATCCGTCGATGGCGATATCGTATCTTTCTTCGTCAGCTTCGCCCATTCTTTTTACCACGTGCATCCCTTCTACACCGTTATCGCCGTAAAGTCCTATAGCGTTATGCTCGAACAGCACTTTGATTTTCGGATGGTTCATTACTCTTTCCTGCATAATCTGCGATGCTCTGAGGAACGGTTTTCTCACTACCAGATAAACCTCGCTGGCAAGACTTGCCAGATAGATAGCTTCTTCGCAAGCAGTATCTCCACCACCTACTACTGCTACCTTTTTCTTTCTGTAGAAGAAACCGTCGCAAGTGGCACATGCGCTGACACCCATACCGGCATATTTTTTCTCGTCTTCGAGTCCCAGATATTTTGCTGTGGCACCTGTAGAGATGATTACTGTATCGGCTGTTATTTCCTTTTCTCCGTCCACCTCGAAAGTGTAAGGAGCCTTGCTAAGGTCTGCTTTTGTAACAATTCCGCTTCTGATGTCAGCACCGAATTTTACGGCCTGCTTTCTCAGGTCGTCCATCAGTACAGGACCTGTCACGCCTTCCGGATATCCCGGAAAGTTTTCCACTTCAGTAGTTGTCGTAAGCTGTCCGCCCGGCTGCAAACCTTCGTATAGCACAGGGTTAAGATTTGCCCTGCTTGTGTATATTGCGGCAGTGTATCCTGCCGGTCCTGACCCTATGATCAGGCATTTCACGTGTTCTGTTGCCATTTTTTCTTTTATGATTAGTGTTATAATTATGATTTTTCCTTTTGATTGTTTCTATCTTAAATCTATTATTTCCACTCCTGGATAATTTTTCGGATTGAACTTGAAATAAGAGTCTGTCAGATTTACGTTTTTGTATCCTTTAACGGTGAACCCCTGAGTCTCGCCGGAATTGTTCTTTATCTTGATATACACTGGGCGCATGCGGTTGTCCACTGCAATAGCTATCTCTTTTATCTCCTGCTTTTTTTCCGGAGTAAGGACTACCTTTTTACAGGTTGTACCGTTTACGTTCTCTGTACCGGCATACGAATAGTTGAACCCGGTTTTATATATACCTAACATGGCATATGGGTTTATGGATTGCAGTTCTTCCGGGGTAGGAGTAGATATGTTCACTTCTTCGCTGTCCTCAATGTAGCTCCATAGAGTCTTGCCGTCGAACCAGCTTTTTACTCCTGCACATTCAAGCACGAATTTCTCTCCCTTGAGTCCTATGGTTCCGTCAACTGTTCCTCCGAACACTATTTCCGTTCCTGCCGACTTGCCGTATGCCGAAGCCAGAGCGTCAAGTATCTCGCGTGCCTTTGCATCCTTCTGTGCAAAACATTGAAGAGTGGCAAGTAATAATATCAACGATATAATATGATGTCTCATTCTAAATTTGCCTCATTGACCATTGGTCAGCATCGCTGCCCTATAGTTCTTAATTTTTAATTATTAACTTTTAACTGACTAAGTCTCATCTGCAAGTCATTCTCGTCTATACACAGCACATCCCTTGCCTTGCTGCCGTTAGCCGGTCCTACGATACCCGCTCTTTCAAGCTGGTCCATGATACGTCCGGCTCTGTTATATCCCAGCGAAAGTTTTCTCTGGATAAGCGAAGTAGAGCCCTGCTGATGATAGATAATCAGTCTTGCGGCTTCCTCAAACATAGGGTCCAGTCTGTTCATATCCACATCGGCCGCCCCGCTTGGTTCGGCATTCTCGTCAACATATTCAGGCAGCTCGAATGCGGTAGGGTAACCCTGCTGCTTGCTGATGTATTCTGATATTCTTTCCACTTCCGGAGTATCAACGAAAGCACACTGCACACGCACAGGGTCATTTCCCTGCAGATAAAGCATATCACCCTTACCTATAAGCTGCTGTGCTCCCGGACGGTCGAGGATAGTTCGTGAGTCCATCATTGATGCCACTCTGAACGCCACACGTGCAGGGAAGTTGGCCTTTATTGTACCGGTGATGATGTTCGTAGTCGGTCTTTGTGTAGCTATTATGGCGTGGATACCTACGGCACGGGCCAGCTGTGCTATACGGCAGATAGGCAGTTCCACTTCCTTGCCTGCCGTCATTATCAGGTCGCCGAACTCATCTATTATTATTACTATGTATGGCATGAACTTGTGTCCGTTGGCAGGATTGAGCTGTCGGTTGATGAACTTGGCATTATATTCCTTGATATTTCTGCAACCGGCTTTCTTCAGCAGGTCGTATCGTGTATCCATCTCCACACAGAGCGAGTTCAGCGTCTGTACCACTTTTGTAACGTCGGTGATGATTGCGTCTTCAGCATCCGGCAGTTTGGCAAGGAAATGCTTCTCTATCGGCGCATATATGGCAAATTCCACCTTCTTAGGGTCTATGATGACGAATTTCAGTTCGCTAGGATGTTTCTTATACAGCAGCGATGTCACTATGGCGTTCAGTCCTACAGACTTACCCTGTCCTGTAGCACCGGCGACAAGCATATGCGGAGCCTTTGCCAGGTCAACCATGAACACCTCGTTGGTGATGGTCTTACCCAGTGCTATAGGCAGCTCATATGTACTTTCCTGAAACTTTTTGCTTGCCAGTACAGAACTCATAGGCACAATCTTCGGACTTGCGTTAGGCACCTCTATACCTATTGTTCCTTTTCCCGGTATAGGCGCTATGATACGTATTCCCAAAGCAGAAAGGCTCAGCGCTATATCGTCTTCAAGATTTCTGATTTTCGAGATTCTCACGCCCTCGGCAGGAGTAATTTCGTACAGTGTAACCGTAGGTCCCACATTTGCCTTGATTGAAGAAATCTCTATTCCGAAACTTTTCAATACCTGGATAATCCTGTTCTTGTTGGCAGTCTGTTCTTCCATGTCTATGCTAGGGCCGTCGTCAGGATATGTTTTCAGCAGGTCCAGGGTAGGGAACTTGTAGAGTTCAAGGTCGAGTCTTGGATTGTAAGGCACATTCAGGTCGCCTCTTACCGTTTCTTCCTCTTTCCTCTCTTCTATCTCAAATTCCGGTTCCCCGGTTTTTGGTTCAGTATGTGCCGTTGCCTCTGCCTCTATAATTCTGCGCGCGTTTACCGGAGCATCGTCCAGAGGCAGTTCTATGCTGTTTCCCGTATAGTTGACGTCGTCGCTATAAACCTCTTCAGCATATGTCTCCGGTTCGTTTTCTTTCTTGAATTCAGCGTAGAAACTGTCATCATGACTGTGTCTGACCTGTTCTGTCTCCTCTTTTTCAGCGTCTTCGCCTTCCTCTTCATTCTCGTTGTCGTCAGACTCCACGTCGTCTTTGTCATGTTTCCTTCCGAACAGTCTTCCAAGAATACCTCCCGGCATAAGACGCTCATACCATTTGCTTTTCTTCTTTTCTCCGGCTGTTTCATCCTCGGCAGGCTCATCATCACTGACCTCTTCCTCACTTTCCTCAATGACAGGAGCCGGTTCTGTCGCAGCGGCAGTCTCAGGCATATTCTGTACGTCATCTGCCTTTTCCTCAATACTGTTCTTCCTGAAATTAGGATGAAGGATTTTTCTCACCACTTCCATGGTTTGTCTCCTTATGGCTACACCTATGATTATTCCGCAGAAAATCAGGAGAAGTATAAGTCCCGGCATACCGATATACGACTGTATCCACACCGATACGTTATATCCGTGCAGACCTCCGGGATATATGAACGAATCTACATCGCCAAAGATAAATCCCAGTGTGACTGACATCCAGTACATGATGCTCATGCAGGCAAGGAACCATTTCCACACAGTGAAATTATAAGCCTTCATTAGTTTTGTACCTGCTATAAGCAGCACTATTACAATGAAATACGCCGGAATTCCGAAGCATCCGTTTATCAGAAACTCTGCCAGCCTGGCACCGGCAGGTCCGGTATGGTTCTTTACTATCTCCGTTTCGCCTACTGAGTTTACGGCCATTGCGCTTTGGTCGGCATCACCTGCCGAAAGAAACGATGTAAAGGCCAGAAACAAATAAACGCCGAACATGAGGCAGATTAATCCGCCAATGAAATGTCCTGTCTCTCCGTTGAGAGCAGATTTGATTTTTTGCGTATTTTCGTTATGCTTCGTATTTGATTTTTTATTCTTGTTGTCCTTTTTTGTACTCATATCATTTATAAATTGGTTTCCATAACAGAATTTCGTCATGCAAAGATAATACAAACGACACGAAATATGTAAACAAAAAACGATAAAACAGAAAAAATTCCTACCTTTGCACATATATTTTTAAAGATTACAGACAATATTTATCAAATGAAATCATCAAACCAACCTATTTTCGATGCAAACACAGTAGAGTTTGTTACAGTGGCTGCCGAATTTTGCGGCTTTCTGGAACGCACTCCCGAAATGCAGCCCGACGAGTTTGTTGACCGTACGCTAAAACTCCTTCCGCTGCTTTATCTGAAAGCATCATTGCTTCCCGATTGCGAACCCCTGGACGACATCGAGCCTGAGACATTCGTCACCGAGACAGACTATGAACATTTGCGCAGCCTTATAGCTGAGGAGCTTGGCCCCGACGATGACTATCTTGAGGTTTTCCTTGATGACATGGCGTTCAGCGACACACCAATCAAACAGAACATTTCCGAAGGTCTGGCAGACATTTACCAGCCTCTAAAGGACTTTGTATGCGTTTACAGCCTCGGTCTTGACAGGACAATGAATGACGCCCTTTGGCGTTGTCGTGAACAATTCGCCTCATACTGGGGACGCACGCTGGTGAATGTAATGCGTGCCCTGCACAATATAAAATACCACGGCGAAGAATCAGAGCAGTAAACACACATATATAAACATGGCAGAATACCAACCTACAATAGACAAGAAACTCATATCCGAAATGCCCAAGGTGACTTTTCCGGGACGTATAATCATAATATATTCCGCAGAGGAAGCACGCAAGGCAGTGGTGTATCTTAACAGATGCGAGGTAGTGGGAGTAGATACTGAGACACGTCCGTCTTTCAAGAAAGGGAAAATCAACGATGTAGCCCTGCTGCAGATATCTACCCGCGACACATGCTTTCTGTTCCGTCTGAACCGTATAGGCATACCGGATTTCCTTGAAGAATTTTTACTTAATGATGTACTGAAGATAGGACTCTCGCTCCGCGACGATTTCAACATGCTGCGCCGTGCCAACAAGAAAGATCCGAGGGTAGGCAACTGGATTGAACTTCAGGACTATGTCGGACGTTTCGGAATAGAGGAGAAAAGTCTTCAGAAAATTTACGCCATACTTTTCGGCAAAAAGATTTCCAAGAGCCAGCGTCTCTCAAACTGGGAGGCGGATGTGCTTACAGAGGCTCAGCAGCAATATGCCGCCACTGACGCATGGGCTACACTGGAGATTTATATGAAACTGAACGGGAATGAATAATTAATAATGAACAATTAAGAATGAATAATTAATAATGATGATATGCGATGTGTTGATAAGCTATTCATTTTTCATTCTTAAATTTTACCTGAACATCATGAATAAAGTATATCTAAAACCTAAAAAAGAAGAATCACTTCTCCGTTTTCACCCGTGGGTGTTCTCAGGAGCTATAGCAAGGGTTGAGGGAAACCCTGAAGAAGGCGAAGTTGTCGAGGTATATACTTCCGACAAGAAATACATTGCTGCCGGACATTACCAGATAGGCAGCATAGCAGTGCGTGTACTCACATTCCAGAAAGAGGAGATAAACCACGATTTCTGGGTACGACGTCTCTCGGTAGCGCGCGACTTGCGTATGGCACTGCGTCTCATCGGTACAAAGACCAACAATGCCTGCCGCCTTGTACACGGCGAGGGTGATAACCTTCCGGGACTTATCATCGACCTTTACGACCATACAGCCGTAATGCAGGCACATTCGGCAGGTATGCATGTCTATCGCCACGAGATAGCATCAGCGCTTAAGGAGGTAATGGGCGACACTGTACTCAATATCTATTACAAGAGCGAAACGACTCTTCCTTTCAAGGCAGACCTGGAATCGACTGAAAACGGATTCCTCCTCGGCGGAAGCACTGAGAATGTGGCAATGGAAAACGGACTTCTGTTCCACGTTGACTGGCTGAAAGGGCAGAAGACAGGATTTTTTGTCGATCAGCGTGACAACCGTGCCTTGCTCGAACATTATTCCTTAGGCCGCAACGTGCTGAATATGTTCTGCTATACCGGAGGATTTTCTTTCTACGCTATGCGTGGTGGAGCCCGTCTAGTACATTCTGTTGACAGTTCGGCTAAAGCTATCGACCTCACACGTGCCAATGTGGAACTGAACTTCCCTGGCGACAAACGCCATGAGGCTTTTGCCGAAGATGCTTTCAAGTATCTTGACAGAATGGGAGGGGAGTACGACCTGATAATCCTCGACCCGCCAGCCTTTGCCAAACATCGTGGAGCATTGCGTAATGCCCTCCGCGGATACACCAAACTTAATGCCAAGGCTTTCGAGAAGATACGTCCGGGAGGAATACTCTTCACGTTCTCATGCTCGCAGGTGGTAAGCAAACAGGATTTCCGCAATGCTGTATTCACAGCGGCAGCACAAAGCGGACGCAGCGTACGCATAATGCACCAGCTCACACAGCCTGCCGACCATCCTGTAAACATCTACCATCCTGAAGGCGAATACCTCAAGGGATTGGTGCTTTACGTAGAATAATACACACAAAAAAACTCTCCAAAAGTTTTGGAGAGTTTTTTTGTGTGTATAAAATCATTTTTTGTACCATTCGTACATTCTGTGTACACCTTCGTCTATTTCAACCTTATGATGCCATCCCAGGTTATGCAA
This sequence comes from Candidatus Phocaeicola faecipullorum, assembly GCA_018884025.1. Classification (GTDB taxonomy): domain Bacteria; phylum Bacteroidota; class Bacteroidia; order Bacteroidales; family Bacteroidaceae; genus Phocaeicola; species Phocaeicola faecipullorum. The sequence goes on along the minus strand of JAHLFB010000128.1, from coordinate 9,007 downwards.
CTTGGTTACATCTGTCAGTTTTCTCATTGTTCCGTCCGGCTTCGATGCGTCCCATCTTATTTCACCTTCAAATCCAACTTCTTTCTTTATCAGCATTGCCACGTCGAATATGCTTATTTCCTTTCCGGTACCCACATTGATATGACAGTTTCTTATTTCTCTGTCACCATCCTTGTAAGTATCCTTGAAATCCACGTTCAGCAATACGTGTACACTCGCGTCGGCCATTTCCTCACTCCACAGGAATTCCCTCATCGGTTTTCCTGTTCCCCACAGCATTACGTGGTCGTGATGTATTCCGTATTTAGCCAGGATATCTATAATCTCCTTCTCGGTAGAATTGCCGTCCACATCTTCCACCGGACGCTTGTTCATATCCAGTCTAACAGCCTCCATATCGCCTGTATTCAGACATTTAGCCAGATGAATCTTTCTTATCATTGCCGGAAGCACATGGCTTCTCTCAAGGTCGAAATTATCATTAGGTCCATACAGATTAGTAGGCATTACCGCTATATAGTTTGTTCCATACTGCAGGTTGAAACTCTCACACATCTTAAGTCCCGCTATCTTGGCTATTGCATACGGCTCATTTGTATATTCAAGAGGAGATGTCAGCAACACTTCCTCCTTCATAGGCTGTTCAGCTTCACGCGGATAGATACATGTACTTCCCAGGAACAACAACTTTTTCACTCCGTGACGGAAACTTTCACCTATCACGTTCTGCTGTATCTGCAGGTTGTTGTATATAAAGTCTGCCCTGTAAATAGAGTTAGCCATTATACCTCCCACATGCGCTGCCGCAAGAATCACGGCATCAGGTTTCTCCTCGTCGAAGAATTTCTTTACAGCCACACCGTCCAGCAGATCAAGCTCCTTGTGTGTCTTTCCCACAAGGTTGGTATATCCTCTTTGCAGAAGATTATTCCATATGGCAGAACCTACCAGACCTCTGTGTCCTGCCACGTATATTTTACTGTTTTTGTCCATGTAAATCAATGAAAAACTAAAAATTAAGAATTAAAAATGAGATTATCCACTCTTAATTATTAATTACTTAACGATTCCCTTCTCCAGATACTCTGCAAGGTTTGTTCTCACATGTTCACTGTGTCTTTCCACAGCTACCTTAGCCATATCAGCGTCAACCATTATGTTTACAAGTTCCTGGAAGCTTGTCTTTGTAGGATTCCATCCCAGTTTAGCCTTCGCTTTAGTAGGGTCACCCCACAAGTTGACAACGTCAGTAGGACGGTAGAAATCTTCGCTCACTTCTACCAGGCATTTGCCTGTAGCCTTGTCATATCCCTTCTCGTCGATACCTTCACCCTTGAATTCCAGTTCTATTCCTGCACGCTTGAATGCATAGTAGCAGAATTCCCTTACGCTGTGCTGTTCGCCTGTAGCGATAACGAAATCCTCAGGAGTGTCGTTCTGCAGGATAAGCCACATACATTCCACATAATCCTTTGCATAACCCCAGTCACGCAGAGAATCTAAGTTTCCTAAATACAGCTTCTCCTGTTTGCCCTGAGCTATACGTGCGGCAGCCAGAGTAATCTTTCTTGTTACGAATGTTTCGCCACGTCTTTCACTCTCGTGGTTGAACAGGATACCTGAGCAGCAGAACATGTTATATGCCTCACGATACTCTTTCACTATCCAGAAACCGTAAAGTTTTGCCACTGCATATGGAGAGTAAGGGTGGAACGGCGTATTCTCATTCTGAGGCACTTCCTCCACTTTTCCATAGAGTTCAGAAGTCGAAGCCTGATATATACGGCAAGTATCAGTCAGTCCACACAGACGTACTGCTTCCAATACTCTCAATACACCTGTAGCGTCAACGTTCGCTGTAAACTCAGGTGAGTCGAACGATACCTGTACGTGGCTCTGTGCAGCCAGATTATAAACTTCAGTAGGACGAACCTTGCTAACCACCTGCATGATACTCATTGAGTCACCCAGGTCAGCATAATGAAGATGGAAATTAGGCTTTCCTTCCAGATGTGCGATTCTTTCTCTGAAGTCCACAGACGAACGTCTGATAGTGCCATGCACATCATATCCTTTGTCTAATAAAAACTCTGCCAGATAAGAACCGTCCTGTCCGGTTATACCTGTAATCAATGCTACTTTTCTCATTTTCTATTATATATAAGTTACGTTATAGAGTATTCTGTCTGTTCAAAAATAGGGGAGAGTAAATCGCTCTCCCCACAAAAAATTATTTCTTGTCTTTAAATTCTTTCTTCAGGTCTCTGCCGAAAAGAATCCATCCGCATGTTCCCACCCCAGCCAGGAACACGAATCCTATCAGAATCAGAGGTTTAGACGGCTTTGACGGCTTGAGCGGAACAGTAGCCGCTTCCACCACCGTATATACAGGAGTATCTTCCTGCACTTTCGCTTTAGCCACCTGCAATTGCTGTGCAGTCTGGTTATACACATTGAAAGCCAGTTCCATTTCGTTTTTCAGTCTTTCCTGTTGTGTCTGTGCGCTTCTCAGCGAGATATTCTGGTTTCTGTCCATATATACGGCATATTCCTGCTGTGCCTTATAGTAATTTTCCATACTTTCCTTGTACAGTTTCTCCGTATATTCCAAATCTATTCTCGCCTTGTTTGTTCTGTATGCAGTGATATAGTCCTGCAGCTTTTCCATCACGGTGTTTGTCAGGGTTGCTGATATCAGAGGGTCCTGCATTGTGACCGATATTTTTATGAGAGAAGTCTTTTTATCCTCCTCCACTTCAATTCTCTTACCCAAATCGTCTATTATTCCACTCTGATCTCGTGTAAGTCTGAAAGGGTTTACCACTCTCGACGTATCTTTCGGCTCTTCCCCTTTTATCGTTTTCATCACCCATCCCAGGCCTTTAAACGGAGCTGAAAATACATAACCCCACCAGGCCTTTTTCTGATGCTCTTTCAGATAGTCATATACTGTTGTATTCAGTTCTCCCTTGATGTCAGACACTTTCACATCAAACAGCTCCACAGAGAAAGGAACGGATTTTACGATGTCAGGATATAGGGTAGGCGATAATGCGTCAGTACCCTGCATATCGCCCAGATTTATTCCCGCCAGTCCTGCCAGTGCAGAGAGTCCGCCGCTCATTGATTTTCCACTGGCTCCTGCTTCTGGCGCAAGAGTCACAGTCGTTGTATATTCCTTCGGTATGCTGAAACCTACTACCAATGCTATCAGTGCAGCCCATCCGCATGCCTTGAATATCAGTTTTTTCTCGCTCCATATTTTTCTGGCAAGCTCTACCAAATCTATTTCTTGTTCTTCCATAAATTACAATTAAAACTAAAAACTATAACTAAGAACTAACAACTAAGAACCAGCGGCTATTTCAATAAATTAGCCAGCGATGCAATCATTGTAGCCAGCGATGCAAACGATGTCGCATAACCTATAACTTCGCCTATTCTGTTCTGTTTAACCTTGTTCGGTACCACAATCTCACATCCCGGTTCCACCTTCTTGCTTCTACTCTTCACCTTAGTCACTTCACCGTTCATGTAAATTATGAATTTCTTTGTCTTCTTTGCGTTCTGCGAGTATCCTCCTGCCTGATCAAGATAATAGCTCACTTTCTTACCTTTCTGGTATGTCACTGTATTAGGCATCATCACCGCCCCGTTAATCTTCACTGTGCTTGTCATTTCCGGCACACTTATCACATCACCCTCTCTCAATACGATATCAGCGCTTCCTCCCGGATTCTTCAAAGCTTCCTCCAGATCTATACCAACTGTAAACACACTGTCCAGCTCAAGCATCAGCGAGTTTGCAAGACTTTCTCCCAGCTCTCTTCTCATCATTTCTATCACGTTCTGCATACGCTTTATCTCATGGTCGTTTGCCACTCTGGTCAGTTTCGCGCCTCTTGCATATCCGAATACAGTCAGTCCTCCGGCTCTGCTTATCAGGCTGCTCAGTCTTTCATTCTTGTAGTTCAGACTGTATTCTCCAGAGTATAACACTTCGCCGTTCACTGTCACATTCTTCTGCTCGCTGTATCCCGGACTTCTTCTCACGAATACCTGGTCGAACGGTTCAAGCACAAAACCCGGTTCGCCGTCCACAATAAACCCGTCTTTCAGTCCGAACGAGAAGTTCTGTCCTACAGTATCTATCGCGTGCGTACCTTTATTGTCCTTCATTCTTCTTGATATATCCACTCTCACAAGCGATGCCGCATCTTTCAGTCCTCCAGCGGTAATAACGATATCCTCCAGTGTCATATTGTCCGCATAAGGATATGTTCCCGGTTTCACTACTTCTCCGGAGATATACACATTACCAATGTTCTTTATGTCATAAATGCTTGGCACGAAAAGTATATCGTTCTTTCTCAGTTCCACATCTTCAGCCGTACCGTCCAGGATACCTTTTACGTCCACCGGCAACACCTCACTTGTCAGGTTTTCCCTCTGTCTGTATAGCACCGCACGGTTTGTAAAAGCGTCTCCCAGCAATCCGTCAGCCTGCTGCAACAGTTTCTTCACCGTATTGATGCTCTCGCAGTATTCATAAATGCCCGGTCTGTAAACAGCACCTTTAATCTCCAGTTTGTTTGAAAATCTGTTTATTATTGAGTCAGCGCTCACCACGTCCCCATCCATCAGTTTAAACGCTCCGAAATTGTCTCTTTCCACCGTAGCTATGGAATACTCTCTTCCTTCCTGCCTTACCACTCTCACGCTGTTCTTATATGCGTTAGGAGCGAAGAATCCTGCATATTTCAGAAGTGTGGATACTGTTTCGTTCTCTTTCATTTCATATTTCATCGGACGTTTCACCTTTCCTTCCACCTTCACTATGGCGTCATATGTCGGTACAATCACCACGTCGCCTTCCTGCAGGTTTATGTCGTCCGAAGTCTTTCCCTGCATTATATATTCATACACATCCACTTCGGCCACAGTCTTGCCGTTTCTTGCCACCTTTATATTTCTAAGGCTACCCAGGTCTGTCACACCTCCTGCGCTGTACAGTGCATGGAATACCGAAGCAAAAGCCGACAGGGTATAGGTACCCGGTACCATAACTTCACCCATCACGTTTATCTTTATGCTCCTCGTCTTGCCCAGTGTCACCTGTATCTGGTTGCCTTCGTCAGCATATATCTTGCTCAGTTCGCTTTTCAGATATTCCTTTGCGTCCGCTATGTTCATTCCGTTCAGCGAAATCACTCCAAGTCCCGGCACATTGATACTTCCGTCAGGTGATATTTCCTTTCTTATGATATCCTCGCTGGCACCCCATATGTCAATAATTATCTCATCCCCAGGACCAAGTCTGTAGTTCTGCGGCGTAGCCATGTTAAGGTCAGGCTCGAACGACAGCTTATCGTTTGTGAAAATATTTCTTCCATACACCATTTCAGAAAGCGGATTAACTTTTGCCGGTGCCTCTGCCGGTGCGCTTTCCTGTTTCGGAGCCTCTTCTGCCTTGTTTGCTTCCGTACTTTCTCTCATACGGCTTGTGTCGGTAACAGTTTTAGTCTGTGTCGATTCGGTGCTTATTTCTCCGTTCTCGTACATCTGTTTAAGTCTCAGAGCCTGTTCCGTAGTAACACCTTTTGCCGACAGTTCCATCATCAGCTGTTGCTGACTTTTTCCCTGGCTTAAACCTTCCTGTACATATTGAATTACCTGTGCGTCGGTCATACCTGTCTGCGCCATTGCCGTGGTACTACCCATTAAAAGAAGCGTAACTGCTACGCTGACAAAAAAAATTCTCATGAAATAACGATATTATTCAAAAAAACATGTTTTTATACAGGATGCAAAGATAATAAAAAAAAGTGCCTCTACATCACTGTAAAAGCACTTTTTTAAATTTTTCCGTTTCTGGAACTTATAATTTACACCAATTGACATATATGGGCAAACGAAATCCTTACCCATATACCCTAAACATTATCCAATGCCACAATCATCCCCCTAACTTCTTTACCTTCTTTACCTTCTCTAACTTCCTTATCAATACGCCTTCTCTTCCCCCTTGAACACATTCGCCACCGTCTTGTAAATAATGTACAGATCCAGCCAGAACGACCAGTGTTCTATATACCATATATCACCCTTTATTCGTCCCGCCATATCTTTCAGCTCCTTGGTCTCACCTCTGAACCCTGTCACCTGGCTCCATCCCGTCACTCCCGGCTTCACCAGATGTCTCACCATATACTTGTCTATAAGCTTGGAATACTCCTCCGTATGCTTAAGCATATGCGGTCTCGGTCCCACCACACTCATGTCGCCCATAAACACGTTTATAAACTGCGGCAGTTCGTCTATATTCGTTTTTCTCATTATGTTTCCCCATTTCGTCTTTCTCGGATCGTCCTTAGTAGCCTGCAGTCTGTCCGCATCCGCGTTCACCTTCATGCTTCTGAATTTCAGACAGTAGAACTCCTTGTCGTTCAGTCCGTTTCTCTTCTGTCGGAAGAATACCGGCCCCGGCATTGTAATCTTAGTCACTATTGTCACTATAATCAGCACGATAGGGAAGAGCGTACATAAGAACAGAGTTGAGAACACCAGGTCGAAAGTCCTTTTCAGCACCTTGTTTCCTATTCTCGACATAGGGTCCTCCCTCAGTTTCAGGATAGGCACATTCCCCACGAAATCCAGATACACCCTGTTATGCAGATAATTGTGCATGTTCGGGACGCTGAAGAACCTTATGATATTGTTTTCACACAGTTTTATTATGTTCACTATATCCTTGCTGTAGTTGTCCCTCAGTCCGCAATACAGATAATGCACATCCCTGTTGTTCTTTATGAAATCCTCCAGCTCGTCCGGTCTTCCCAGGTATTTGCATTCCTCAGGCATTCTATCGTTCTTTTCGTAATCGAAATACCCCAGCACCTTATATCCGGCCCAGTCTTGGCTCACAATCTCCTCATACAGCTCAATCATACTTCTGCTTGAGCCCACCAGAACCACGAATCTCAGATTTCCTCCATGTGTCCTGTATCTTTTCACCAGAAATCTCCACGTGAGTCTTTCCACGAACAGCAGTATCATCAGCGATAATATAAAGATAGCATACATATACGACCATGAATCCATAAAGTGCCCGTATCGCAGAATATATACCGATGTTATTCCGAACAGACATACAGTCTTGAACACCTTCGATATAATCTCGTATGCCAGAACAAACCACGCCCACCATAGATGCGCATACTGCATAAATCAGCATAACCATCATCGTCACCTGTATGGTAGGCGAGATGAGAACCTTTTCATAGTTTGTATCTTGCGTCAGTCTTACATATACCAAAAACAAAGCCCCGCACAATAATGTCTCGAAACCTATCAGTATTGTACTCAGGTATTTATTGTATCTGTTTGAATTGACCATGTGATTTATATTAGAAATTTTTGAAGTTAAGAAGTTATTATTCTAAGAAGTTACAGAAGTTATAGTAGTTACAGAAGTAAGGGGCATGCAAGGTTTCTTTAGGCGGAAAAATAAACGCCGGATTGTAAAAACCTTTCTTAAAGTATTTAGAATCCGGCGTATTTATTATAAAAGACTCTCGATTAAGAGGATTATTTGCTGAAAGTAGCTATGATAGCTCTGTTCATTTCTGGTTTGCTGAACTTGTCGCCTACACCCATACCGGTTGCAGTTATTCTGTCAGCTTCAATTTCATATCTGTTCACCAATATTTCCTTTACAGTGTTTGCACGTCTTTCAGACAATTTCTGGTTGAACTGTGCGTTACCTTCAGGTGAAGCATAACCCTTGATGTCAAGTTTTATTTCAGGATATTTCTTCATGTAGTTGGCAATGTTTTCAATATTTGAAAGCTGTTGTGCATCCACCAGAGCCTTACCCTGTCTGAACGATACAACCGGTTCCATAGACATGTCGAAGTTATTTTCCTTGGCAGCTTCAGCAGCCTTGTTGCAGTCCTTCAGTGCGCTCACCAGGTCTTTGTTCTTTCTCTTGGCGTTAGCCACTTCTTTTTCCAGACCTTTGTTTCTTCTTCTCATGTCGTTTATTTCCTCGTTCAGTCTGTCCACGTCAGCCTGGCTGTAAGCCATCATTACTGATGGATAACGCTTTCCGTTGGAGTTCTTGAAGTGATAAACCAGACCTGCCATCAGTTCAAAACTGGTATTTCTCGGATCACCGTCACCAAGTTTTGTCACCAATGCCGGTCTCATGCTCAGAGTCCACTGTTTTTCCTTGCCCAGGTTAAAGTTAAAGCTCAAACCACCCTTGTATAGGAAAAAGTTATTGTCTTTTCTCTGGCTTGATGCGAAGAATTCTCTTCCGCCACCTACACCCATCAGACCTTCTACTTCAAACAGTCTCGGTTCTTCTTTTGCTCCAAACAGAAGGTTTGAGAAGTTTACCTTACCGTTTACCAGAAACTGGAATTCGTCAAAGGCGTTTACACTTGAAGTAGTATTTATACCAGTCAGTGCCTGAAATGATATACCTAATACCGGAGTAGCCTGTTTACCAAGTTCGAAGCCCAATATACCTCCATTTCTGTCAGAATTCATATAGGGATCTCCCAATTGATGTTCCCATCCACCGTTTATGCCGAAATACCAGTTGTCTAAGAATTTATTCCCCACTGTTACCTTTTCCTGCGCACCTGCAAATCCTACACATGCAGCAGCTACAATAGTTAAAATTACTTTTCTCATAATCATTTATATATGTTTTTATGCCGCAAAGTTATAACTTATTTTGTTTTTGGATAAAAAAACTGTCATTTTTTTCATTTTTAATGGCATTTTTCTTACTCCATATTAAGAAAATATGTTAATCCCTCTTGAAAATATCCCTTGTATATACTTTTTCCTTCACGTCGTCCAGACACGAGTCATATCTGTTGGCTATTATCGCCCCCGCAGATTTCTTGAACTCATCCAGATTGTTCACCACCCTGGAGCCGAAGAAAGTCGAACCGTTCTCCAGTGTCGGCTCATATATTATCACCGTAGCGCCCTT
>JAHLFB010000127.1 GCA_018884025.1 Candidatus Phocaeicola faecipullorum | reverse complement strand
TAAAACAGAAAAACAATCTGAAAGGAACATACCGTACGCTGGACGGAATGGATGGTATATTACAGACTGTTGGGTGGGTACGCGACAGCAGACTTAATGATACACTTAAGCTTGAAGACGGTTTGCTGGCTACAGACGGATGGACATTGCTGGACGACTCGGAAGGAATGCTCTTCGATGATGATACGGAGTGGCCTTGGGTAAAACAGCGTGACATGAAAAATACGGAGGCTCAAGACTGGTATTTTATGGCTTATGGTCATGACTATAAATCTGCATTAAAAGATTATACATTGTTTGCCGGAAAAGTTCCGATGCTTCCACGATATGCTTTCGGCTATTGGTGGTCCCGCTATTGGGCATATTCCGACAATGAAATCCGTGACTTGATTGATAATTTCCGTGCATATGGGATACCTCTTGATGTTATGGTAATTGATATGGACTGGCATTATACGCAACCTGGCAAGGGAGGATGGACCGGATGGACATGGAACAGGAGTCTTTTCCCTGATCCTGAAGGCTTGCTCGGTTATCTGAAAAATGAAGGGTGCCACGTTACGCTCAATCTTCATCCGGCCGACGGTGTAGCTCCATTTGAGGAAAAATATCAGGCCGTGGCACGCGACTTGGGCAAGAATCCTGATTCAAAGGATACGATCCCTTGGGTTAACTCGGATAAACGCCTGATTAAGGCCGTGTTTGATAATATCCTGACTCCTATGGAGAATATGGGGGTGGATTTCTGGTGGCTGGACTGGCAACAGGATTTATATGATCCTGAAATGAAAGAATTGTCAAATACGTGGTGGATTAATTATGCCTTCTTCAGCCATATGGAACGTTTTACTAAGAAAAGGCCGATGCTTTATCACCGTTGGGGCGGAATTGGAAATCACCGTTACCAGACAGGCTTTTCTGGTGACGCGGTGGTGTCATGGAAATCTCTTGACTTCCAGCCTTATTTCAATTCTACAGCATCTAATGTCTTGTACGGTTATTGGAGCCATGATATAGGCGGACATATCGGTAATAGTATAAATCCGGAAATGTATATTCGATGGATGCAGTTTGGCGCGTTCAGTCCTATTATGCGTACCCATTCCCAAAAAGGGGCAGGAATGAATAAGGAACCATGGGTGTTTGAAAAGAAATACAGTGACATTTTAAGGCAGACAATCCGCGGACGTTATAATCTTGTCCCTTACATTTATGCTATGAGCAGGAAAACGTATGATGATGGTATTTCATTGTGTCGCCCTATGTATTATGATTATCCTGAAAACAGGGAAGCATATGAGTTTCGTAATGAATATATGTTTGGCGACAATATACTGGTATGCCCGATTACCTCACCGATGAATGGGGAATACTCGAAAATAAATGTATGGTTGCCCGAAGGTAAATGGTATGAAATGCATACAGGAACTTTGTTGGATGGAAACCGTATAGTGGAGCGTTCTTTCGCATTGGACGAATATCCTGTTTATGTGAAGGCGGGAAGCATCATTCCGATGTACACAGAAAAGCTGATAAACCTAAGTGAGGTGGAAGATGAAGAGATAGTCCTTAATGTATTCCCCGGTGGACATGGAACATTTTCGTTCAGTCTTTATGAAGACGGGGGTATAAGTAAGGATTATGCGGACAGGTATTCAACAACGCAATTGACTCATTCACGCAATGGGAATATAAGCGAAATCATAGTAGAGCCACGTATCGGAACTTATGAAGGTATGAAACCGGCGCGTGACTTCTCGCTGAAACTGATAGCATCCGCTGTTCCTGCATCAGTGACTGTAAATGGCTCTCCTGCGGCTTTTGAATATGTAGGTCAGGAGTTTGCCGTTTCAGTGAAATTGCCGTCCCTCCCTTGCGGAGAAAAGACCGTTGTAAGGGTGATTTATGATGATAGTGACGACGTGAATCTTAATGGAATTTACGGAGCCTCACGAAAGATGTCGGATGCCATAGAGGGATTGAAATACCGTAATGCCAATATATGTCTGAACGAGGAATTGGGAAAGATGGGCAGTATATGCGAGGCTGTGACTTATCATCCGGAACTCCTTCAGGAATGGTGTACTTCATTTTGGAAAAGTTATAACGAACTTCCGGAAGTATTGCGTCGCCAGGGCTTGAATGAAAAAGATATGGAATGGCTGTTGATGACTGTCAATTGGAAATACCAGTAATTGAAGAAAATATTGTATAAAAGGCTAAAAACTTAATCATTCAAGAACGACCATGAAAAAGTTATTATTATTATTATATTCTTTATTATTAAGTATTTTATCATTACAAGCAGAACGCCGTTTTACTCTGTCTTCCCCTAATGGGAATCTTTCATGTAGTGTATTTTTAGGTGATACCTTGAGTTACAGCATTTTATTTAAAGGAAGTCAGGTCCTTTCCAAATCTTCGTTGTATATGACACTTGACAATGGGGAGACTGTAGGAATATATCCAAAGCTCAGAAGCTGCAAGCGTAAAAGTGTTGATAGAATAGTAGAGTCACCTTTTTATAGGAGCTCAGAGATCTCAGATAAATATAATGAGCTTGTATTTAATCTTAAAAAAGAATGGAGCGTTGAGTTTAGGGCATATGATGATGGTATAGCTTACCGTTTTGTTAATGGCAACGACAAAGGATTCAAGATACTTGACGAACATGTAGAGTATAGTTTGTCTGGTGATGAAAAGGTTATAGTACCTTATGTTGTAAGAGGTTTTGATGGGGATTTCGAGTCGCAGTTCTTCAATTCTTTTGAGAATACATATACAGAATGTAACGTTAGTGCTATTAATCCTGGTCGTCTGATATTTCTTCCTATGATGTATGAAACGTCAAACGGTATAAAGGTCTGTATAACAGAAAGTGACCTTGAAAACTATCCAGGCCTTTATCTTAGAGGGAATAGTAATTGTTCTCTTAAAGGAATTCATGCACCTTGCCCAAAACGTGTTGAGCAGGGAGGACATAATCGTCTTCAGATGTTGGTTAGAGAGCGTGAGGATTTTATTGCTTCCATTGATGGTAAACGTAGTTTTCCTTGGCGTATAGCTGTTGTATCTGATGATGCTTGCAATATTGCGGCCAGTAATCTGAGTTATCTTCTAGCATCTCCTTCAAGACTTTCTGATATTTCATGGGTAAAACCTGGTAAGGTGGCATGGGACTGGTGGAATGACTGGAATCTTGATGGTGTTGATTTTGAAACAGGAGTAAACAATGATACATATAAGGCTTATATAGATTTTGCCTCTAAATATGGGATAGAGTATGTAATACTTGATGAAGGATGGGCGGTTAATCTTGAGGCAGACCTGATGAAGGTTGTGAAAGAGATAGACCTTAAATCTATCATCGCATATGCGTCATCTCGCAATGTTGGTATAATACTTTGGGCGGGTTACCATGCTTTCAATCGTGATATGGAAAATGTCTGCCGACATTATTCTGAAATGGGTATTAAAGGTTTTAAAGTCGATTTTATGGACCGGGACGATCAGGATATGACATCTTTTAATTACCGTGCTGCTGCAATGTGTGCGAAATATAAGCTGCTACTTGATCTTCATGGTACATCTAAGCCTGCCGGTTTGAACCGAACTTATCCTAATGTGCTGAATTTTGAAGGTGTTCATGGATTGGAACAGATGAAATGGAGTTCTGTAAACGTAGATCAGGTGAAATATGATGTTTTTCTTCCTTTTCTTCGTCAATTGTCAGGACCGATGGATTATACGCAGGGAGCGATGCGTAATGCTACACGTACTAATTACTATCCTTGTAATAATGAACCTATGAGCAAAGGTACACGTTGCCGTCAACTTGCACTTTATATAGTTTTTGATTCACCATTCAACATGCTTTGTGATACTCCAAGCAACTACATGCGTGAACAGGAATGTACAGAATTCATTTCTTCTGTTCCTACTTTTTGGGACGAAACCAAGATACTTAAGGCTGAAGTTGGTAAGTGTATAGTAACTGCCCGTAGAAAAGGGAATATTTGGTATATTGGCGGTATAAATGACTGGAATCCAGCTGAATTAGACATAGATCTATCTTTTATCGAAGATGTTGATAATAAAAGTGTAGAAATGTTTATAGATGGCATAAATTCTCACCGTATAGCTAGAGATTATCGTAAGTCTATGTTGGGTAGGCTTGGTAAATCTTCAATTAAAGTAAAATTAGCTCCAGGGGGTGGCTTTGTAATGAAAATATTCAATAAATAATAAAACCATAAAAAATGAATCTGAAATCTTTGTTTTTCTTATCAGCCATGTTATGTATTGTTGGTCTTAATGCAAAAATAACCATGCCGTCATTTTTTGCAGATAACATGGTTCTCCAGCGTGAATCAGCAGTTTCATTGTTTGGAAAAGCAAATCCTAAATCGAAAGTTACAGTTATTACAAGTTGGGATAAAAATAACTATTCTACAGTATCTTCCGAGGATGGTTCATGGAAAATCATTATCAGGACTCCTGAAGCGGGAGGACCGTATGACATATCCGTTTCTGACGGTAAAAAGCTTACCTTGAAGAATATTTTGATAGGTGAGGTTTGGTTCTGTTCCGGGCAGTCAAACATGGAAATGCCTTTAGAAGGGTGGGGGAAAATTATGAATTATAAGGATGAAATATCTTCTGCCAATTATCCTTCTATCCGCCTTCTTCAGGTAAAACATACATATTCTCTTTATCCGCAGGATGACGTTGAAATTGATTTCGGCTGGTGTGAATGCAGTCCGGAAACAGTTTCCAATTTCTCTTCGACAGCGTATTTTTTTGCCCGTAAACTGTGGAACGAACTTAAAATACCTATAGGACTTATTCATAGCTCTTGGGGTGGAACTCCTGCGGAAGCATGGACCAGTAAGGAAGGTCTTTATAAAGTCCCATCCTATATCCGATATGCCGCACAATTGGATTCTATTCAGAAATGTAACAAATATGAGAATCTTTTGTATGATGAGCAGTGTGCATGGCTGAAGAAAACATATGCTTCAGATAATGGATTTGATGGCGTCAGACCTTTGTGGACAGGTGATGACTATGATGATTCCGAATGGTCTGACATGCCAGTTCCGTCTAATTGGGAATCGCACGGATATGATAGTTTTAACGGCATAGCCTGGTATAGAAAGAGTGTGAGCCTTCCATCGACTTTTGCAGGAAAAGACCTTTCTGTCTCCTTGGGAACAGTCGATGACGATGATGTATTGTATTTCAATGGTGTTGAGATTGGCTGCACTTTCGGATACGGTAAAGCAAGAAAATACATTGTTCCCGGAAAACTTGTAAAATCAGGGAGGAACGTTGTGACCGTGAGGGTTATCGACACCGGAGGAGAAGGTGGTATTATTGGAACGCAAGATAATTGCTTTATAGGTACGGTTAAAAGCCGCAAGACAATTTCATTGTGCGGAATGTGGAAGTTCAGGACAGGACTTGATTTTGATTATAACAGGCAACTTCTTTATGACCGTCCCGTTGAGTTTAGATACAGACCTGTTTACCTGTACAACGCTATGGTTAATCCTTTCGTTAACTATAAAATCCGTGGATTTATCTGGTATCAGGGTGAGGCAAATGAAACCCGTGGATTCGAATACCGCGATTTGTTCCAGGGTATGATAAATGACTGGCGTTCTCGTTGGGGTGATAATACACTTCCTTTCTATTATGTTCAGTTAGCACCTTTCCGTGCGCCCAAATTGTTTGATGACAAGTCTAAATGGGCTATTGTGCGTGAGTCTCAGTCGGAAGCTTTACATTTAGGCAATACAGGTATGGCCGTTATTACTGATATAGGCGATGCTAAGGACATACATCCAAAGAATAAGCAGGAGGTAGGACGTAGATTGGCTTTGCTTGCTTTGGAAAATACATATAAATATAGTGATGTTATGTCCTCTGCTCCGATTTATTCAAATTACAGAATAGAGGGTGATAAAGTCTATTTGAGTTTCAGTAATCTTGGAAACGGCTTTTTAAAAGGAAGTGTTTTAAATGGCTTTTTTATATCAGGAACGGACCGTGTATTCCATAAGGCTGAGGCTACGATTGTGAATAATGAGATTGTTGTCAGCTGTTCAGATGTCAAATATCCTGCTGCTGTAAGGTATGGATGGTCAGATAATCCTGTTTGTAATTTATATGGAAGTAATGGGCTTCCGGTATCTCCGTTTAGAACTGATAATTGGTAATGATATGAAAAGACTTATAAACAATATTATGTTGCTGATATTACTGACAGGTTGTACAGCAACAGATAAAGATGCTAAGATGGAAAGATACATAGATAATCTCATTTCTCGTATGACACTACGTGAGAAGATTGGGCAGATGACGCTTCCTACCGGAGGTGATCTTGTGTCTGGTTCTGTAAAAAACAGCGAGTTGTCAGAGTCTATCCGTAAAGGAGAAGTCGGTGGAATACTTAACGTAAAAGGTGTGGAAAAGATTTCTGAACTTCAGCGTATAGCTGTAGAGGAAAGCCGTCTCGGCATACCTTTGATAGTCGGTGCCGACGTAGTCCATGGTTATGAAACTATTTTTCCCATTCCGCTTGCAATGTCCTGTAGCTGGGATACTACTTTGATAGAGCGTGCAGCACGCATTTCTGCAATTGAAGCGAGTGCAGATGGCGTAAGCTGGACCTACAGTCCTATGGTTGACATATGTCGTGATGCCCGTTGGGGACGTACCGCTGAGGGTGCAGGCGAAGACCCTTATCTTGGTTCTCTCATAGCTTCTGCCTATGTCAGGGGTTATCAGGGTGATAATATGAAAGGAGATGACGAGATTATGTCTTGCGTCAAACATTTTGCACTTTATGGTGCATCAGAGTCCGGCAGGGATTACAATGTTGTGGATATGAGCCGTAATCGTATGTATAATGGCTATTTTGCTCCTTACAAGGCTGCTGTAGATGCCGGTGCCGGTTCTGTCATGAGTTCTTTTAATACTGTTGACGGTATCCCTGCAACCGCTAATAAATGGCTTTTGACTGATGTGTTGAGGAACGAATGGGGGTTTGACGGATTTGTTGTTACGGACTATAATTCGATAGACGAGATGCGTATGCACGGATATGCCGGCCTGAAGGAAGCCTCTGCAAGAGCCCTGATTGCCGGTACTGATATGGATATGGTGTCCTACGGTTACATGAAAACGCTTGAAGAATCAGTAAAGGACGGTAGGATAAGTGAGTCCCTTATAGATAAAGCCTGTCGTAGGATACTTGAAGCGAAGTACAGACTCGGTCTGTTTGATAATCCTTATAAGTATTGTGATGTTCTTCGTGCCAAGACTGAACTTTTTACGCCAGAACATCGTCAGGTTGCACGTGAGATTGCCGCAAAGACATTTGTCTTGATGAAGAACAAAGACAATATCCTTCCGTTGAAAGGAAACGAAAGGATAGCCCTTGTGGGCCCTTTGGCGGATGCACGCAATAATATGTGTGGAACATGGAGTATGGGATGCGAGACTGATGAACACATTTCTGTATATGACGGACTGAAGCGTGCCGTTGGTGCAGATGTATCCATACGTTATGCCAAAGGCAGTAATATCTATTATGATGCCGACACGGAAAAAGGTGCAGTAGGGATTCGTCCTTTGGAGAGAGGAGATGACGCTAAGATGCTCAAAGAGGCCTTGGATGCGGCTTCCTCTTCAGATATAATAATAGCCGCCGTAGGTGAATGTTCGGAGATGAGCGGTGAGTCTGCCTCCAGGTCTGATATACGGATACCTGATGCCCAACGTTCACTTCTTAAAGCTCTTTTCGGAACAGGTAAGCCTGTCATAATATTACTTTTTACCGGCCGTCCATTAGACTTGAGCTTGGAATCGGAACATGCGGCAGCCATACTAAATGTCTGGTTTGGCGGTAGTGAGGCTGGAGATGCCATCGCTAATGTTCTGTATGGAAAAGTCAATCCTTCCGGCAGGCTTACTACTTCCTTCCCCAGAAGTATCGGTCAGGTTCCTATATACTATAATCATATGAATACGGGACGTCCGGACAGTGACGATACAAAATTCAATAGGTATGGAAGTAATTACATAGACGAGAGTAATACTCCTCTTTATCCGTTCGGATATGGATTAAGTTACACAGAATTTAAATACGGAGATGTTTGTCTGAGTAGAGATACTATTTCTTTTAATGAAAAGCTTGAAGTTACTGTTCCTGTAACGAATAATGGTAATTATGATGGAATAGAAACTGTGCAATTGTATATACGTGATTTGTATGCTGATGTTTGTCGTCCTGTAAAGGAACTACGTTCTTTTAAGCAGGTATTTATACCGAGAGGTAAAACAGAAAATGTCAGTTTTATCTTATCTGTAGAAGATCTTAAATATTATGACTCTACTGGAAATTTTACAGTTGAAAGTGGGGATTTTGATTTAATGGTAGGCCCCAATAGTTCTAATGTACAGTGTAAACATTTTTATTTGAGTAAGTAGTTATATTTTGTTTTGCTAAAAGCTCGGTAAACAGCGCTGTAAAATCTTTAAATGGTGTTTAAGCAGTATTTAAAAAGAGTTTAAACACCATTTAGTTTAATGGTTTTATATTCTTTTTCGCATTCTGGTCTTTACTTTCCTGTGGAAGTTCATAGCTTTATGCACAGGATGGCGGAAGGTCTCTTCACGGTCTCGCCAGAGTCGGTAGCTCATTATTATAATCAGGAAGATTGTTCCTTGAATACACACCCATCCGAACAGTTCTTTAAGACTGGTAAGTGTGGTTTGGGTCCTTATCAGGTTATAGAGAGTGTTCATAGGAATTCCTTCAGTCCATGCGCATACTTGGTCCATGTTTCGGCTTATAGTGGCAATGTTGTCCTGTTCGAGATATTTCATGGCTCTGTTCAGAAGTGCCGTACCAAGCGGTGTGGCGATACTTGTTCGTATGAAACTCAATACACACAAGGCCTGGAAAAAGTGTTTGAACGGGACACTTACTGCTATATATATGGTAAGTGATATATAAAGCATGCCATAACCTATACCGCGGATGAAATTCGGGAAATACAGGCTCTCTATGTTCAGATTGGGGTGGATGAGGAAATACATGTAATACTGATATGCTGTAAGCAGGCAGAAACCTATGAATATAAGCATCTTGAATCCTTTGTGCTGTATCACACGACGGTAGAACACTATACCCGAACCACACAATATACCGGCAAAGGCATACCAGTTAAGCGATATGGAATTCAGTGTGTCGTACTTCAGAATTGAACTCATAAAGAGAGTCTGCAGAACTGTAGATGTGGTGAGGTATATACACAACACAAGAAACAGAAGCAGTATGATAGGGAACTTCGGATATGTGAACACATCCGGTTCCACGTAAGGACGTTTTAGTGTCTGCATCCGGTTGAAGTTCAGCAATACGCATACTACTGCTATTACTGCGCATGCGCGTATTTCGGAACTGTCGAACCAGTCATAGTATTCGCCATAGATACAGATGAATACTACAGAGAAAAGAAACACAACCCATAGTGCGGCACCAAGCCAGTCTATGTTATATAGCGGTACAACTTTTCCCGGACGGAAATGTCTTGTGAAAAGGAATACACACAGCCATACCACACTGACCATGGCTATCACGAACCAGTGCATATAACGCCAGTTGGCCCAGTCGGTGATATGTGTTGCCACAAGTCCTGACAGCTGTATGCTTTCAAGTACAATGATATATATCACAGGATAGAAAGTCGAGAAATCTCCTGCGGGGGTTATAGTAAGTCGCATATTTGAGAAACACTCGAATGTTCCCCACATGCGGAAGAAACCCGATATGAAACATACCACAATCATCAGAGCTATGTTGCTCGTGTGCATGGTGATAAGGTTGCACGCTATCAGTACAGGGCATACGGTGAGGAGTATGCTGCGGGTGGTGAACCTGAATTTCAGTCGGAAAAGGATAGGGAAGATTATGGTCATTCCTATGAATGAGGCATAACCTGCCATGGATACATCTTCCTTGATATACCCAAGTTCGCTTGACATTTGTAGTGCGGTGGGTAGGAATACACCACCGTTGAACTGAAAAGCCAGTGCGAAAAAGAATGAGAAGAAGACGCATAGCGGAGTAGGCAGATTTTCTTTGAAATATGCTATGCGTGGTCGTTGAACAGTAGCCATAACTTTTTTGCTAAATTAGTTTTCTACTGTACATTCTACGTTCATTCCCGCACGAAGGCGTTCCAGATTTTCTTTTTTGTTTGCCGATGTGAATTCTATCCTTATCGGTATTCTTTGTTCTACTTTTACGAAATTTCCGGCCGAATTATCCTGTGGTATTATTGAATATGCCGAACCGGTAGCATCTGAAATGGAAGAAATCTTTCCTTCAAATCTCACTCCCGGAATGGCATCTACATTTATTTTTACTTTCTGGCCGATGTGCATGTTTGTAGTCTGGGTTTCCTTATAGTTGGCTATAACCCATTTCTCAGTACCGTCAACCAGTGTCACGAGAGTCTGTCCCTGCTGTACAAGTTCGCCTTCGTGAATTTCCTTACGGCCTGTCACCCCGTCTGTTGTGGCAAGTATCACTGTATATGACAGATTCAGCTTGGCAAGTTCAAGTGCTGCTTCGGCAAGTTTTATAGCCGCTTCGTTCTGTTCCAGACGTTGTGTCTGTTCCTGCTTTACGAGCGATGTTGACTGTTTCTGTCTGATGAGCTGCTCATATCTTGCCTTTGTTGCTGCATAGTCAGTCCTTACCCGGTCGAACTGCTGTGGTGTAACAGCTTCTTCTTTTACAAGTTCCTGATAACGCTTGTAGTCCGTTTCTGCATTCTCCAGACGTATGCGTTGTTCGTCTATGGCAGCATCTGTCACAAGAATATTGTTCTGAGTGGTGTTGATTGTAGTGTACATGGCATTTTTTCCTACCAGCGCATTATGGTAGTCGGCTTCGGCCTGTGCCACTTTCAGTCTGTATTCTATGTCTTCTATCACTACCAGAGTATCGCCTTTTTTCACTTTCTGATATTCTTCGAAATATATTTTCTTAATGAAACCCTGCACACGTGTATTCACAGGAGTGAGGTGCTGTTTCACCTGGGCATTGTCTGTATATTCATCGCTGCTTATTCTCAGGAAGCGTCCGCATACCCATGCTATGCCGGCTACAAGTATTATTAGAATGAAGAAATTAGGAATAGCTTTTTTTCTGTTACTCATGTCTGTCTATATTTATGTTGTTTCTAATTGTGGAAAATGATTATAGTGTACCGATAATTTTCTTTAGCAGTAAATACTGGTATATGATGTTTATACGGTCGTTGGCAAGTTGAAGCTCTGTGTCAAGCTGTGTGTTGCCGGCATCCAGCATGTCGGTAATCAGTGATAGTCCGTTCAAGTATCTCTGTCGCACGATGTTGTAGTTTTCGTGGGCGAGTTGTACGCTTTTAAGTCGTGTCTGCATTCGGGTGTATGCCTCGTCCAGGCCTATACATGCCTCGTGAACAGAGTTTTCAAGTTCTTCTTCGGCATATTCTTTTTCTACTATCATCTTTTGTCTGTTGATGCGTGCTTGCCGCATTTTTTTCTTGCCCTTGAACAGCACGTCAAGATTGTAGCTTATTTCGATACCGGCAAACCAGTATGCGAAGTTGATGTCGATGGGGGGAACTTCTATCAGTATAGGTCCGGTCATTTCGCCTGTTAATGCAAACCTGATGTCGGGAAGATATTCTCCTTTTATGCTTTTTATTTTGTTTTCGCTCATTTTTATGTTCAGATCGGCTTTCTTCATAATAGGAATTTCCTCTTTGTTGTTGAGCCATAGTTCCTGACTTTTTGTCTCGACCGGAAGTTTAAGAAGACTGGCTGTATCTGTCATTATTTTAATTCCAGGGTCCAGTCCTATAGTTGAAGCCAACTTATAGCTTATTACGTTTATTCTGTTCTTTACTGAAGTTAGTCCAAGTTCAAGGTTTTGGAGCTGCAACTCATAGCGTGTAATGTCGCTTTTTAGTGCGGTTCCCTGCTTATATGCCGCCTGCATGTCCTTTACCAGAAGTTTGGTCTGGCTTATGTTGTTTTCATAAACGTATTTCTGGTTGCTCAGTTTTGATATTTCCAGATAATATCCGGCCAGCAGGAAACGCAGGTCTTGCCTGTTCAGAATCTCATCCTGTACGGATGATTCTTTTTCCAGCCTTTTCAGGTTGATGTTGTTCTTTATCCTTCCTCCGGCATATATTACTTGTGTTGCCTTCAGAATGAGTGAATTGCCGAAATGCGGCATTTCTCCGCTTTCCCAGTTTCCGAAATCACGGTCGAATGTGACGCAATCGCTGATATACTGTGCTGTAGCTTTTGCTCCTACAGATGGCAGAAGGTCGTTCTTTGCTATCTCTATTGCTTTTTCCGCCTCGTCTGTCATCAATGAATGGATACTGATACTTTTACTGTTTTCGTCGGCCAGCCTGAAGACTTCATCAAGCGTCAGAACCTGAGTCTGAGCATGTATAAACGAAAAGCCTCCTGCCAGTAGAGTTGATAAAATAAATACTTTTCTAGTCATTTCTATCTTTTTACCTGTTTTATATACCTACCTGTTGTAATGCTTCTCCAAGCATGAAAATCTGATAATAAAATTATTGCAGACGCTTCAAAATTTTAATGTGCAAAATTAATTGATTAAATTTGTTCCTAATTTTCATATTATGCAATAAGATTATCATTTTAGGCCAATATTTACGGATTATGAATCAGGAACAGAAAGATTATATAAGTTTATTGAACAGTTCATCGGTAAATGATATTCTGATTAAGAAGACCGGTTGGGAAGAAATTTCCCTTCATGCTCATATGCATGAGAAATACCAGATAATATATACTCTGTCTGGAACGCTACATATACAGATAGAGGATGATTCGTATTTTGTCCCCGAAAAACATATTGCGTGGATTCCTGATAATGTGGTGCATGAGATTAACAGTAATAACAGGCAGGTATCGTTGGTGATATTTTATTTTTCTCCCGTATGGCAGCCTGAGAATATACGTACGTCGTCTTTTTGTATATACAATACAAATTCGGTAATAGGGGAGAATATTAAATATCTCGCATCGTATGGAGACTGTATTAAGGGGGATGAAAAACGGGTGTTGTTTGATTTTGCCATCAGTTTTTTCAATCTCTTGCCGGCATTGAGCTATAAAGTGGATTTCTTGTTGAAGACCATGTCAATACCTAACGACCACAGGCTGTATCCAATATTATGCTATATGAGGGAACATGCTTTCAGAAATCTGAAAATAGAACAGGTGGCGTCTGAATTTAATATCTCTGTAAGGAATTTAAGCCGACTGCTTCATAACTCTGGTATAAGGTTTAATACTTTTATTAACCGGCATAGAGTGAACCGTGCGATAGAATTGTTTTCAGACGGTGGAATGACAATGCAGCAAATTGCATATGAAACGGGATTTAGTACGCCGAATAATTTTAATCGTGTCTTTAAACAAATAACAGTAACTTCGCCCGGACTTTATGAGAAAGGAGTGGAGGAAAATAAAAAACAGCCATAGAGCATGTGTCGTATGGCTGTTATGATATGTATTTATAAACCTAGTTTTTTAGTGACGAATTCTTTTACGAATTCTACTGTTCCTTCTATACCTAAAACAGATGAGTCAACGCAAAGATGATAAGTCGCTGCTGCTCCCCATGTTTTGTAACTGTAATAGTTATAGTATGAAGAACGTTTCTTGTCAGCTTTTTCCATTAGTTCTTCTGCTTCTTCGGCAGATATTTCCAGTGTAGCCATCAGTCGTTCTATTCTTGCTTCCGGAGATGATGAGATAAATACGTTTGCACACCTTGGATGGTCGCGAAGTATATAGTCCGCACATCTTCCTACGAAAAGACATGACTGTTTTTCTGCCAATTCCCTTATAACGTCGCTTTGTATCTTGAATAGCGAATCGTTGCTTAGGTATGAATTATATGGATATGCTCCTTCGGTCAGAAAAGGAAATCTTGAACCGAACAATCCGCCGAGAATGGTCTTTGACGCTTTCTCGTCCGCCTGCTCAAAAAACTCCCGGCATAATCCGCTTTCTTTTGAAGCAAGGTTTATAAGTTCTTTGTCGTAGAAAGCGATATTTAGTTCTTTTGCTAGTTTCTCACCTATTTCCCTTCCGCCACTGCCTAGCTGGCGTCCGAGGTTTATTACAAAATTATCTTTCATGGTCGTAAATGTTTATATGACTTTCTACAAATATAATTCTTAAGAATTAAAAATCAAAATGTATCAGTGATAACTTAAGCGCTATGTTTTCTGAATTTGTCAAACTGTCTGTACAGCATTATCGCAGCCAGTACGCTTGCTGACAGGTCGGATATCGGCATGCTTATCCATACGCCATGCGAACCGAAAAACAGTGGCAGGATGAACAGGCATGGTATAAGAATCAGAACCTGGCGGCTCAAAGACAGGATAATGGCTTTCCTTGCCATTCCAATGCTCTGGAAAAAGTTTGATGTTACCATCTGGAAACCTATTATAGGGAAGAACATAACTACTATTCTAAGTCCGTTTGCCGAAAGATTTACTAGTGTCTCGTCTGTTGTAAACGCCGAAACTGCAAGTCTTGGCATTAATTCGCCTACAAGAAATCCTGATGTGGTTATTATTGTAGCGGCAATTACAGTCAGTTTCATTACATGGTTTACACGATGGTATTGCTGCGCTCCGAAATTATATCCCGCTATGGGTTGCATTCCTTGGTTTAGTCCCATTACAATCATTACGAACAGGAATACTATCCTGTTTACAATGCCGAATGCACCGATGGCAAGGTCACCGTCGTACAGTTTAAGTCCTTTATTTATAAGTATCACAATGAAACATGATGCCAGGTTCATAAGGAATGGAGCCATTCCTATGCCGATAATGTTTGATACAAGATTGCCGTGAAGTCTGTATATTCCTCTCCTGAAATGTAAAAGTTCATTCTTGTTTGAGAAAATCTTTATCAGCCATATTAATGATATGATTTGGGCTAGGATAGTAGCTATGGCCGCACCTTTAATGCCCATGTGGAAACCGTAAATGAACAGAGGGTCAAGTATGGTGTTTATTATTACGGTCAGTATAGTTGCTATCATTGCCTTCTGCGGATGACCTGCCGAACGTAGAACTGAGTTCAGTCCCAGATACATGTGAGTTACGACGTTTCCTAAAAGTATAATAACCATGTAATCGCGCGCATATGGTATAGTGGCTTCACTGGCACCGAAAAAGTAAAGAATAGGGTCGAGAAATATAAGTGTTATTATTGTAAACAGAATACCCATAATAACATTCAATGATACTACGTTTCCCAGTATGCGCTGTGCTGAGGAGTAGTCCTTCTGTCCTAATTTCACAGATACCAGTGTTGAGGCACCCACTCCGACCAGTGAGCCGAATGCGGCTGCCAGGTTCATCAGCGGGAATGTGATGGCAAGTCCTGATATGGCCATAGGGCCAACTCCATGACCGATAAAGATACTGTCCACCATATTGTATAATGATGAAGCCGTCATGGCTATTATGGCAGGGACAGCGTATTGGGTAAGAAGTTTACCGATAGGTTCGGTTCCAAGTTCAGTAGCTGTTGCTTTTTGTGACATATGTTATGATTTTTCTTTAAATTGTGCAAAGTTATGATTTTTTTCTATAGCGTGCTAACGTCACAAGATGTATCATCAATATTTGTATGGCCAAAATATGGGACTTTTTTGCTGCTGACACCTGTCAGCAGTGCTGCCCACTATGGTCGGTAATGCTGCCCACTATCGTCAGCAGTGCTGCTCACTATGGTCGGCACCAAAAAACATCGTGTCTGTCAGTGTTACCAATAGTATGGGCCATAACCTTTTATTCCTTCTACTCCTACGCTTATTGAGGTACTTTCTCCGAGTTTGAAGTTTATCATACCTCCAAGTTTGTCAGGTGAAAAATTGGGAAGAGGATAATATAGCGGAGAACGTTGCGGCATTAATGATTTGTTTCCGTATCCATATAAAGTAATTCTGTCATTTAACTTGAATGCGGCGACTCCGGCTATACCTATATTCTTGTAATTTATGAATCCCCAGTTCATATTGCTGGCATATAATCCGGCAGCGACGCTGAATCTGCTGTTGAGTGGTACTGCATACATAAATGCGGCATCCTGACCGAATCCTACTCCCGATGGGGCATATTTTGAAGGACTGAAAGTGACGTGCATGCCTAAAGATGCATTGAATCCTTTATGTAGTTCCCAATTGGCATAGCTGTATGAGAATGGAGTAATTCCATACATATTAAACGGTGAATACATCCCTTCGGGTGTTATAGGTGCAACAAGTGGTGTACTCAGCGAGTCGCTTAATTGTTCCTCGGCATTGGGAGTAGTGGAAATAGTTATTGTATCGTTTTTAACTTTTTCACTTACTGCCTGTGCCTGACCTATTACGGGAATAAGTATGAATAATATGAGACTATAAAGGTTATTCATCATATATATTGTTATTATTTCATTCAAAGATACATAATAAATGATGAACTGTAACTTACAGACTTGTATTTTTAGGAAAAATAAAATGCTTTTCAGCCTTTTTACCGGGTATAAAAAAAAGCTGTCCTGAAAAGGACAGCTTTTATTTCCTTAATGAATGGATTATGCTTCAGCACAAGGGATAACAGAAACAAAGCTCTTGTTTTCACGACCCTTCTTGAAACATACTGTACCATCTACCAATGCGTAAAGAGTGTGGTCACTACCCATACCTACGTTGTTACCTGGGTTATGAACTGTTCCTCTTTGACGAACAATGATATTACCAGCTTTGCAAGCTGAACCACCGAATATCTTTACGCCTAATCTCTTGCTTTCTGATTCACGACCGTTCTTAGAACTACCTACACCTTTTTTATGTGCCATTTTCTTCTACGTTTTAATGATTAAGCAATAACTTGTTTGATTGTCAATTCTGTAAACTGCTGACGGTGACCGTTCAGTTTTCTATAACCTTTTCTTCTCTTCTTGTGGAATACCAATACTTTGTCACCCTTTACAAGGTTTGACTTAACTTCGCATACCACTTTTGCACCTTCTACAGTAGGAGCACCTACAGTTACAGTACCATTGTTGTCAACCAACAAAACTTTGTCAAATTCAACAGTTGCGCCGTTTTCAGCGTTCTGAATGTGGTGTACAAACAGTTTCTTGCCTTCTTCAGCTTTGAACTGCTGACCGTTAATTTCTACGATTACGTACATTTTAAATATTTATTAAACGGGTTTCCTCCGCAAGGTGGATTGGCTCTTGCAATCACTTTTCTACCTCCACGGACTAAAATCGGCTGCAAAGATACTCCAAATACTTTGAATAATCAATATTTGCAGCGTAATTTTTTTATATAAAATACTGTTTTTCAGTTATTACTATATTCTTTTGCGGATGCTCATATAAAAAATAGGGTATGTTCGGCTGAACATACCCTATACTTGAATATCTGTTGTACTTATTTAGAAGTATAAATAACGGTTGTCAACTACTTCTGCTTTCTGGTAAAGATCATTAATGAACTGTGTTGCAAATCTTGCATACATGTTAGTCAAAGTAGTTTCTTCAGACTTAACATCAAATTTTTCAGTACCATTGTCTTTGCTAAGTACCTGTACCATGTAAACACCTGCATTTCCCTTAACAGGAGCGCTTGTAGCATTTACTGCTGTTTTTGATGCTACGGCACCTATTACAGGTTCACTGCCTCTTGTTATTGAAATATATGCAGGAGCAGAGAATGTAACATGTTTGATAGTATCGCTCACAGCGTTTTTAACAGCTTTAGCCTGATCAATAGAAGTACATGCCTTCATGTCGGCCATTATAAGTTCGGCCTTCTTGTCGCGACGGATTTCGCTGCGGAGCATGTCTGCTACTGAGTTTATGTTTCTGTAACCTACAGGGTTGATTCTGTCGAGTGCTGCTACCATGATGTGGTCGTTGTTTCCACATTCATAGAGTGGTGATACGTCACCTTCTTTTGCGCTGAATATCCAGCGGATAACTTCTTTTGTTGAAGGAACTCCACCTACATAGTGTTCAGAAGAAGAGAAATCTGTACGTGGAATAACTGTATATCCGTATTCCTCAGCATTCTTCTCAAGTTCTTCTATTGTGTTGCTTTGTGCTACAAACTGGCTGAACTTGTTGTATGCTTCATTATAAGTGTCGTTGCTGAATTCAACATTGCGTTTAACAACAGCCACTTTATATTTCTCTTGCATACTCTTTTTGTCCATTACCTGCAGGATGATGTTGGCCTGTCCAATGTTAAGTTTTGCGATTTCTTTTACTGGCTGGCTGATTAAAGCCTTGATGAATGCTTCGTTTTCTGAATTTATCTGGCTTCCTTCCCATGATGATGAGCTAACCCAAGTAGCTTCACCTGTCTGTCCGTAAATCTTTGCAATTTCATCAAAATTAGCTCCACCTTTTAAAGCGTCGTAGATACTGTCTGTAAGAACTTTTGTCTTGTCTTCTGTATCTGCATATACTTGTATCTGGCGGAATTGGATAGAGTCTGGAGCGCTTACCTTAGCAATGATTTTAAATGCATTGTAAGAGTCGTCAGCCTGGCTATAATATGGTCCGAATACTTCGTTCATTCCTATTGAGTCAAGACGTGCTACAACGTCTGTAGGAAGTACTGATTTGTTTACAGGTATGTCTGAGTATGATACTGAAGAACCTGTAGTGCGGATGAAAGTTGCATATTCAGAAGTTGTGTTATTAAGCTGTTCGCTATATTCAGTTACTTCATCCAATACGGCTTTTCTGTCAGCATCAGAAGGAAGAACGTGTACATCTACGAAACGGATGTCGCGAGTTTCCGCTAATTGTTTGTATTGTTCTTTTCTTTCGTTATAAAGCTTTCTGATTTCATCGTCTGACACTTTTACCAGTGAATCGTTTACAGCAGAATATGGAACTGCCGCCATTAGTAAATCACTCTGTTCAGTACGTGCCTTGAAAGCGTCTTCTGCAGATGCAGGGTTAGAAATAAGAGACTTTGAAATGAGGTTCTGGTATTTTTCAGCCAGTGTTGATTGTCTGAGTGTTTTTTCTACAAAGTTCCAGAAGTTACCCATAGTCTGATAGTATTCAACATACTGTGCAGGCATTTGGCTTGTGCTGAGGTTTGAATAATCAACAAGGAACTTTTTCAGCATATCCTTGTCGAAAGCGCCTGTCTGTGGGTTACGGAATGGAGTGTTCATCAACATTGGGTGAGTACCCTCGTCGATAATAGCCTGAATTTCAGCGTCTGTAACTGTAAGACCCAGTTCCTCAGCCTGTTCAGCTATAAGCTTGTTGTTTACGTATGATTGCCATACCTGGTCTTTTACACTTGCCAGCTGTGTCTCGTTCAGCGAAGCCAATCCGTTGGTAAGTTTGATGACCTCAGTGTATTCGTCAACTAGCTTTTGATAATCCTGTGCGGAGATTTTGTCTCCATTAATTTCTCCGATGTCTTGCCTTCCCTGGTGTGGCTGGAATACTTTCCAAGCATCTCCGGCTATAAAAGCGAAGAGGGCAATACCGATAACAATGACCAATAATGGTCCTTTGCTTCTAATAGTTTGTAAAGTTGCCATTTAAAATATTATTTTTTGTTTATTGTTTTTTTTCAGTAATTAGCGCACGAAGATACGAAAAATGTTTATGAGTTGCTATTTTCTGTTGAAAAAAATACTTATTTCTGTATTTTAAGCTTCACTAACTCTATTTTTGTACTGGTAGCCTTAATTATATTGAATTGGAACTTGCCAATTGCTATATTTTCGTGAGCTTTTGGTATTCTTTGGTATTCATTAAGTATTAATCCGCCTAATGTCTGGTATTCATCGCTTTCGGGGAGGTCAAGATTGAATTTTTCGTTGATTTCTTCTATTTCCAAACGACCCGACAGTATGTATTCGTTATCGCTTATTGCTTTGGCAACTGTATTTTTATTGTCATGTTCATCCTCTATATCGCCTAGTAGTTCCTCAACCAAATCTTCTAATGCTATGATTCCGGATGTTCCTCCGAATTCGTCAACAACTACAGCCAGTGATTTCTTTTGTTGCATTAGGAGTTTCATTAATTTATTTGCTCCCATACTTTCAGGAACTACAGGTATTGATTTGATGTTTTTTTCCCATTCGTCCTGTGTGTTAAACATCTCTGATGAATGTATGTATCCTATTATATTGTCTATATTGTCACGGAAAACTATTATTTTGCTTAATCCGCTGTCAACAAATACTTTCATTATTTCTTTTTTGGGTGTACCTGTTTCAACAGCTATGATTTCAGTTCTTGGAATCATGCAGTCCTTCACTTTTATATTCGTAAAATCAAGAACATTACGGAATATTTGTATTTCGGGCTCTATTTCGTTCTTTTTGTCTGTTTCGTCGATACTGCTTTCTATAAGGTAATCAAGGTCAACTTTGGAGAATGCTTTTTCGCTGTCCTCTTTTTTTATCTTTTTCCCTGCCAGTCTTAGAATGGTCGTCGATAGCATGGCGGAAAACTTGCTTATAGGATATAATACAAGGTAGCATACGTAAGTAGGTACGCAGAAGATTTTCAATG
This sequence comes from Candidatus Phocaeicola faecipullorum, assembly GCA_018884025.1. GTDB lineage: Bacteria > Bacteroidota > Bacteroidia > Bacteroidales > Bacteroidaceae > Phocaeicola > Phocaeicola faecipullorum. The sequence goes on along the minus strand of JAHLFB010000127.1, from coordinate 2,004 downwards.
TGAAGTTAGGATTTATTTTGAATAATGTTTTGGGAAGAAACTCTCCTGTTATAAGTATTATGAGGGTTGAAATAAGTGTTTGTATTACTACAAGCAAAGCTTCATTAGTGATTATACCTGCCAATATATATTGTTCTATAATTTCTGCCATCAGGATACCATAAATCACTAATGCTATGTTGTTCCCTACCAACATTGTCGAAATGAAGTTGTTAGGATTTTTGTAAAAAACGGTCAATATCTTAGTGGAGAAATTATTCTCTTTCTCCATCTCGAATCTTAATTTATTTGATGACACAAATGCTATCTCCATTCCTGAAAAGAATGCTGAAAAAGCCATTGTGATAATAAGTTCTATGATTATACCCATTTTTATTAAATATTGTATTTAAGACTGTTGGAGTATAAGATTTTATATTCAGCTTTATTGGTTACTTGTAGTGCTTGTGGTATCAGCGGGTGCTGTATCTTCTACGGTAAATACACCGGTTGGTGTAAATATTTCATATTCTGTCATTTCCTGGTTTGAATCGAAACCATATCCTGTCAGAATCTTGTCTGCCTGTTCTATTCTTATGAATTTATCAGAATATATACGTTCTTTTGATTGATCCCAAAATAATAATTCCGTATCAAACTTATCGCCCAATTGGTTTTGTATGTGTACATTACCTCTGAGTTCCCATATTTCTTTCTTTTCGTGATAATATGCGGTGTCAGCTTTTATGCTGGCGTCAACTCTGAAAAGGGTATCGAATTTTTCAAGATATAATCCTTTCTCGAAAGCCCAATAAGGCGGGTTTTTCTTACTGAAAACCAACCATTCGTCAGTTACTATTTTATATCTTATCATGCCGGAATCGGACACATATGATACAACTCCTGTGCTTTGCATGTCCGGCAAAGAATCTTTTTCGTCAATAGCTTCTGCGAGATTTTTATTTTTTGAGCCACAAGACGGGAAAAAAAGAAACATAACAGTTACCCAGACGGCAACTGTTATGCTTATAAAATTGTTAGTATTTAAAACTTTGTGTCTATATGACATATTTATTATCTGATTGTTGTAGTTTCGCCAATCCATCCACCGATTGTAACAGTGTGTCCTTTGCTTAAACCGAGGAAGAACAAATCTTCATCTTTCGGAGTGTATGCAGAGTATGTTCTGATAAGTTCGTTAGCCTTGTCTGCAACGCTTGGGTCAACGCTCTTTGCACGCTGTAGTTTATCTATTACAGCAAAGAATGTACATTTGTTCAGGGCTGATTCGTCACTCCAGTTAGGGCTTGAAGCGTACATCTGCGCAATAAGGATGTAAGCGTCTCCATAGTTGTTGTTGAACGAGATAGCTTTGTTGCAATATTGTTTGGCACGGCTAAGTTGTTTTTTGCTGAATAATATTACTGCGGCATTGTAGCAATACTCGGCTTTTTTAGCAGGGTCTTGTTCCAGTTCTACAGCTTCGTCAAAATAGCCCATACTCTTATCCATATCACCTTTCTTATAATACATATAACCACATCCGGCTGCCGTAGCTGCTGTTGGTTCTATGGCATGTGCAGCTTCTGAAGCCTCGAAATATGCTTCTTCTTCTGTACATTTCAGTAATTGCATTACAGAAATAACCTGTTTCAGGTAGTCAAGGTTTGTTTTGTTTTGTGCTACCTTGGGGCCATATATTTCTTGAAGATTTTCGCAACTAGCCGCGCCGCTGTTGATGAAATAAGCGTCAACGTTGTCTTTTGTTGTCTTCAGCAATTCTTTCGTCTTTTGTCTTTTTTCTGCCTTGTAGGCTGCATCGGCATATCCTGAAACAGTCAAATAGTCTTGTATGAACTGTTCTTTGTGGTTTTCGTCAGTCTTTAATTTACGGGAAGACATGTCCATCATGTCAAGGAACATGAAGTAGTCTGACTTGTCTTTCTCCATTTCTATACCTTTCTTGGCCCATTCATACGCTTGGTTAAGGTCGAGGTTCTTGCCTGAGAATACGATATAGTCGTG
>JAHLFB010000126.1 GCA_018884025.1 Candidatus Phocaeicola faecipullorum | reverse complement strand
TGGCTTGCGGATGGCGTCTTGATGCCTACCGCAAAGTTACTGAAGTTCTAATCGGAAAATCTTCTGATGCTTGCAAGTTATTGATATTTAATAAATAAAACCTTATCGGAGATTTTTTCTCCGGACACTAGTGATATAGCTTGTATTTTGATTTATAAAAAAATAATATCGTACCGCTTTTATATAACTTTATTTTTATCTTTGTAGAATATATTACTAAAGTAGTGGACAAGAGAAATCAAGACATAGCATATTTCCTTTCATTCTGTATAGAACAATATAAGAATGCGAAAGGTATTGACGGTACTGATGCCATGGAAATATTTCTTAAATATGGCGTTTTAGACTATTTGAATGAGCATTTTGAAATATTGCATACGCAAAATCGTCAATGGATATTGGAAGATATTGATGAGTTTATAGAATTAAGAAAAGACAAACGTATATGAGAATATATCACGGAAGCATAGAAAAGGTCGTTTTTCCTGAAATACGTAAACCTAACAGAACATTGGATTACGGTTCAGGCTTTTATACAACAACTTCATATGCTCAGGCAGAGGCATGGGTAAAACGTAGAATGGCTGAGAATGGGATTTCCGTAGGTTTTGTCAATATATATGAATTCGATGATAATAATAACAGTTCTTTAAAAATTCTGTCTTTTGAAAGTCCAACAGAGGAATGGGTGGATTTTGTAATGAAAAACAGGACTATGAAAGATTTTATCCATGATTATGATATTGTCTATGGGCCTGTAGCAAATGACAGGGTTTATGCTGCCTTTGCTTTATTTGAGGGAGGTTTGATAGACAAAAAGACACTTATATCCGAATTAAAGGCTTATAAACTGGTTGATCAGTATCTTTTTCATACAGTCAAAGCGTTGGAATATTTGAAATTTATAGAAACAAAGGAGGTCGTATTATGATGGATTTGTCTATAAATCAGAGCAATTTATATCTTTTGTTGCCTTCCAAATTGAGTTGGATGGCAAGTATGCTTGCTGAGGACAAGGGTATTAGTATCGTAGATGCGATAAAACAACTGTATTCATCGGAACTTTATAAAAAGTTGGAGGATGAAAAAACAAAAAAATGGCATCTGGGACCGGTAGCCTTGTATGAAGAGTACGAGGAGTCTTTATAATAATGCATGTCAATATATTGAATTAGTGAAATATAAATATTAAAATAAAATTCTTATCTGAAATTAATAAAGTATGACATCTGATAAAAAATCCAAAATAGAATTTGCACCAAATGTGATGCTTATTGATGCATCTTATCTTGACAGAGTAGGCCGTGATATGGCAAATCATTTCTCGCCTATAGTAAACCGGCAGTTGCCGAAAGCGGATCTTGCCTCGCTGCTTGAATGCCTGGCTCTCGATGCTGGCGTAGTGTTGGGAGAGAATACAGTCCAGGTGATATTAATATACGATTCTTCGGAGAAACATATGTCTTTCTGTACCCCGTCCGATTTGGAGAAAGAACTGAACAATGTGGCCTTTAAAAGCCAGCTTGGCGAGTTCTCTATTTATTCATTCCAGCCGTCGGACATGGCGACATGCGAAGAACTGTTCAATGAGGCACTGATGCTTGCCGGTGAGTCGAAAGATGTCAGACGAGTGATAGCCGTAGCCGATGAAGACGCATATCGTGAAAAGACGCACACTGTCCTGAACAAGATAAAAGGGAAAGACAATGTTACACTTTTCGGCATGAACCCACCTTCCGGTGAAGCTTCCTATTCTTTTGAGATGCTTGGATTTGCGATATTGCAGGCACTGGGCATTAAAGCCGATGAATTGTAGTGGTTAATTCTTAATTATTAATCCTCCCCATGTCCGATTTCCGTCTTAAAGTGTTTTACAGCGTAGCGAAAAACCTGAGTTTCACCAAAGCCTCGCAGGAACTGTTTGTCAGCCAGCCCGCTGTCACAAAGCATGTGCATGAGCTGGAAAGCATGTATCATGTCCGTTTGTTTGACCGTACCAACAATAAGATATCACTGACAGAAGCCGGAAAGGTGCTGATGGAACATTGTGAGCGCATCCTTACCGAATACCGGAAACTGGAATACGACATGCATCTCCTCAACAACGAATATGCCGGCGAGCTGCGTCTCGGAGCAAGCACCACTATTGCTCAATATATCCTTCCCCCCATATTGGCAAAATTTACCGAAAAATATCCGCAGATAAGGGTTTCCCTGATTGATACCAATTCCCGCAATGTGGAAAATGCCGTAGCCGGTCATACCATCGACCTTGGAATGGTGGAAGGAGTGTTCCGTACCACCAATCTTAAGTACGAAGCCTTTTTGTGCGACGAGCTGGTGCCTGTGGTACGTTCATCTGCCTTGCCTGCCGATGTGGAGGAGATAACCATTGAAGAGTTCTGCAAAATCCCGCTTATCCTTCGGGAAAGAGGTTCCGGCACCCTCGATGCCATTGAAACCGTTCTGGCGGAAGAAGGGTTGAAACTTTCATCCCTCAACGTACGCATGCACCTCGGCAGTACGGAAAGCATAAAGTCTTTCCTGTCGTGCAGCGACTGTATGGGCATAATCTCCATAGCCGCACTAGTGAAAGAACTGGGCGAAGGTCTGTTCCGTGTGATAGACGTGTCAGGGCTCCAGTTTACACGTCATTTCTGTTTCGTCTCAGCCCAGGGGCAGGAAATAGAGGCCGCACAGCTGTTCATGCGTTTCGTGCGTGGATGTTTGGAAAAAGATAAAAGATAAGACTGGTTTCCAGTTGAAAAGTTGATAAGGTTTAATCCGAATGGAAAGCCTTGTCAACTCGTCAACTAGTCTCCTTGTCAACTAAACAATATATAATAATGAGTACAAGAGAAGAACAAATGAAATCGTTCGGCCGTCTGCTTGATGTGCTGGACGAGTTGCGTGAGAAATGTCCGTGGGACAGAAAACAGACAAACGAAAGTCTCCGTCCGAATACAATAGAAGAAGTTTACGAACTCTGCGATGCCCTGGTGCGTGATGACAGGAAGAACATCTGCAAAGAGCTTGGCGATGTATTGCTTCATGTGGTGTTCTATGCCAAGATAGGCAGTGAGACATGCGATTTCGATATAAAGGACGTTTGCGATAAGTTGTGCGACAAGCTCATTTTCCGCCATCCTCATGTGTTTGGCGAGGTAAAAGCCGAAACAGCCGAAAAAGTTTCCGAGAACTGGGAACAGATTAAACTGAAGGAAAAAGACGGAAACAAATCAGTTTTGAGCGGGGTGCCTGCTGCTCTCCCTTCATTGATTAAGGCATACCGTATCCAGGACAAGGCACGCAATGTAGGTTTTGACTGGGAGGACAGGGAAGATGTATGGAAAAAAGTTAAGGAAGAAATAACCGAGTTTGAAGCCGAAGTAGGCAATATGGACAAGGAAAAGGCAGAATCGGAATTCGGCGATGTAATGTTCAGTCTCATCAATGCCGCAAGACTTTATAAAATCAATCCGGACAATGCCTTGGAACGTACCAACCAGAAGTTTATCCGCCGTTTCAATTATCTGGAGGAACATACCATCAAGGCCGGCAGAAACCTCAATGACATGACCCTTGAGGAAATGGACGCGTTATGGAACGAGGCAAAAGCGAAAGGACTGTAGAAAAATGAGATATTTTGAATACGGAAACCTTCCTTTTTGAAAGTATTTGACTATCTTTGCCGCCAAATTATTTATTAAATATCAATTAAAGATGAATAAATCAATTATCACCGTAGTAGGAAAAGATACTATAGGTATCATAGCCAGAGTATGCACATACCTTGCAGATAACAAAGTCAATATCCTTGACATCTCACAGACTATCGTTCAGGAATATTTCAATATGATGATGATAGTTGACATGTCGGCCATAGAGAAACCTTTCGACCGTATAGTAACCGAAATGGCTGAACTGGGCGAAGCCATGGGCGTACAGATCAAGTGTCAGAGAGAAGAGATATTCGACAAGATGCATCGTATTTGAGAAGTTGTTAGTTATTAGTTGCTGGTTGTTAGACCGTTCGTGCGGATGGAAATCTTGTAAACTTGTCAACTCGTTACCTAACTCATAAACTTAAAAACTTACAAACTCAAAAACTCATGATAAACATATCCGAGGTTATAGAAACCAATAAAATGATTGAAAAGGAAAATCTCGATGTCCGTACCATCACGATGGGTATCAACCTGCTTGACTGTGCCGACGGAAATCTTGAGGTCCTTTGCCAGAATATATATAATAAGATAACACGCCTTGCCGGTAAGCTGGTAAGCACGGGCGAGGAAATATCCAAGGAGTTCGGTATTCCTATCGTAAACAAGAGAATATCCATCACTCCCATAGCCCTCGTTGGAGGTTCGGCGTGCAATACTCCCGACGATTATGTCAAGATAGCCCAGACCCTGGACCGCGTGGCAGCCGAACTTGGTGTAAACTTCATCGGCGGATATTCTGCCATCGTTTCAAAAGGCATGAGCCGCAGCGACGAGCTTCTTATCCGTTCCATTCCAAAAGCATTGGCATGTACCGAAAGGATATGCAGCTCAGTAAATGTCGGTTCTACCAAGACCGGTCTCAATATGGACGCTGTCCGTCTGATGGGTGATATCATAAAGGAAACAGCCGAAATGACCAAAGACCGTGATTCGCTCGGTTGTGCCAAGCTGGTAGTCCTCTGCAATGCCCCTGACGACAATCCGTTCATGGCCGGAGCATTCCACGGAGTATCCGAAGAGGATGCCGTTATAAACGTAGGTGTAAGCGGTCCCGGCGTAGTGAAATACGCCCTTGAGCAGATTAGAGGAGCAAGCTTTGAAGTTCTTTGTGAAACCATCAAGCGTACAGCCTTCAAGATTACACGTGTAGGACAGCTCGTTGCCCAGGAAGCTTCTCACCGCCTTGGAGTACCTTTCGGAATAATCGACCTTTCACTTGCCCCTACACCAGCAGTAGGCGACAGTGTGGCTGAAATCCTTCAGGAGATAGGCCTTGAACATCCGGGAGCCCCAGGTACTACCGCAGCCCTCGCATTGCTTAACGACCAGGTCAAGAAAGGCGGCGTAATGGCGTCGTCATACGTAGGAGGTCTGAGCGGAGCTTTCATCCCTGTGAGTGAAGACCAGGGAATGATAGACGCCGTAGTGGCAGGAGCCTTGACAATAGAAAAACTTGAAGCCATGACATGTGTATGCTCCGTAGGTCTTGATATGATAGCCATTCCGGGCGATACATCAGCAGCGTCAATATCAGGAATGATAGCCGATGAGGCTGCTATAGGTATGATAAACCAGAAAACAACGGCAGTTCGTGTAATTCCTGTAGTAGGAAAGACAGTAGGCGATACGGTTGAGTTCGGCGGACTTTTGGGATATGCCCCTGTGATGCCGATAAACCGTTTCAGTTGCGATGCCTTTGTAAATAGAGGCGGACGTATTCCTGCTCCAATCCACAGTTTCAAAAACTGATTTTATCCTTATAAAAACGGCCTTTACATATGCTCAGAGGGCCGTAATTAGAACGCTTCGTCATTTTACTTAAAACGTTTCGTCGTTTTGGTTAAAATGACGGAGCGTTTTTTTATTTGGTTACACAGCTAAATTATTCATAAAAACTCTTATAGCGTTAAACAAAAAATAGATTTCATTTTTTTATGTTTTTGAGTATATTTGGAATGAATTGCTCACATTATAGTGGGTTAAAGTATAAACAATTAAATTATGGCAACAGTAAAAGTAAAATTCCGCCCTTCTGCCGGAGGAACCGGGGAAGGGGCAGTATTCTATCGTGTCATACACGATAGGGTAGTAAGGCAAGTAACCCCTGGTTACAAGTTATCAGGTTCCGACTGGGAACTTTTACAGTCAGATCAGCTGGCTGCGTTGAGTAGTGGAAAACGTAAAAGTGCCTTGGTGTCATTGAAAAGACAGATATCCGACGATCTTTTTAAGTTCAACAAGGTAATATCCGGACTGGATTCTTCCGGAGAGCCTTATACGGCCGATGATGTCCTCTCGTCGTTTATGTCAAAGGAGACTCATGGTGACTTTATCTCGTTTATTCGTGATATTATACACCAGCTAAGGCATGTAGGCCGTGTGCGTACAGCAGAGACATATTCTACTACACTCAATAGTTTCTCAAGATTCTGTAGCATACGAGGTGATGTAGATTTGGATGAAGTTGACAGCGCACTTATGATGGAGTATGAGAATTATCTTAAGTCCAGTGGGCTTATTCCGAACACCATTTCGTTTTATATGCGTAATCTTCGTGCCCTGTATAACCGTGCAGTTGAAAAAGGCATTACAGTGCAGCGAAATCCATTCAAGCATGTATATACCGGTGTTGACAAGACAGTGAAACGTGCCTTGTCCATAAAAATGATACGTAAGATCCGTGACTTGGACTTAAGCCTTCTGCCTTCCATGGATTATGCGCGCGATATGTTCATGTTCAGTTTCTATACCCGCGGGATGTCTTTTGTCGATATGGCATACCTCAAGAAGAAAAACCTTCAGAACGGCATTCTTGCCTATCGTCGTCAGAAGACCAACCAGCAGCTTTTCATAAAGTGGGAGAAGCCTATGCAGGACATCATAGACAAATATGATACCTCTGGAACGCCTTATTTGCTTCCTATAGTGAAGGATGTCAATTCTGATATACGGCGTCAGTACCGCAATGCATGTCATCTTGTAAATGTTAAACTGAAAAAGATTGGTGTTGATTTAGGGTTGCCCATTGTTTTGACATCATATGTCGCGCGTCACACGTGGGCAAGCATTGCCCATAGCAAAAATGTGTCGTTGTCAGTTATAAGCGAGGCTATGGGGCATGATTCTGAAAATACCACCCGCATATATTTGGCTTCATTGGACATGTCGGTCATCGACAAAGCAAATAAAATGATTATAAAATCATTGTAATATTAATAAAAAACTGGATAAATAACTATCTATTTGTGAAAAATATTATATTTGTAGCAAGGGCTTTTGTCTGAAATATGAAATACTTCTCTTTCTAAGAGAAATATATGCTTATTGATATCTTATAATAAAAGCTTTTTAACAATGCTCTTACATAGTACTAGTTTAACATTTTTTGTTTAAGTGTAAATTTATTAAAACAAGCATGTATTTTTCCATAGCTTTTTTACGATATTAAGAATATTATTAATACATTTGCAGTGATATAATATTTCTCTTAGAAAGAGAAAATAAAAATTTTGATAATGAAAAATACACCTCATATCAATATTATGCTTATATTTGCAGAAGAAATAATTCTCTAGGAGAGAGAATTAGTATAATGTAAAATTAAATGGGAATAGAATATTTAGATTAGTTAAAATTTAGATATTTTACAAAGTAGTACTTGTAAGGGAAAATAAGCGGTCAATGTTTATAAATGTTGTTCCGTTTGAATTGAACATAAAATAGACAGAGTATCGAAGCCACTGTATAGTACAGATTCTCTTTCTGTAGCTGGGGATAGCAAATTTTATAGCGAATCAGAAAGCTGATGCGGAAGAGATTTTTTGTACTTGAGTCTAATGAAATCAATTTTGTTTGTAAAAACGATAAAAACAAGATTATAAGAATAATGTTTCATGGGGAGTGTACCTTTTCCCTTTATAATATTGATTTTTAGTTGAGAAATCTTAAAAATATCATTTTAATATAGTTGATGTTATTGAAGACTGGAAAGTTTATTTTCCTGCCTTCGTTATTCATTTGTCTGTAAATTCAGATTCCTTTTTATGTATAAGTTTCACCTTATCGATCTAGTATTATTTGCCTAGGCACATCTAATGTTTAAAATCACTCTCTTTCTGTAATTGCCTGAATCGAGTTTGTAACGAACCAGATAGCTGGTGCGAAAGGGAGATATTATGCTTAAATCTAATATCATCGAATGTTACCTTGGTATTATATATATGTAAGGAGCTATATGTTTGAGCGTGTCCTTCATATTTTGGAACAAAAATTCAAGGTTTTTGTTCACAAAACAATAAAATATAAGCGCGTAAAAAAACATGTAGTCCAGGAAAGTGTACCTACAGTTTCCGGTCTTGTGTTCGTTCAGGGCGAGTTGTCCGAAATTCAGACCGTTTTAAATGAACAGTGTTACGGAGTCTATCTGGTTAAAGACAGAAGTACCGGTCTCCCTGCTACAATACGCGATAAATCCATGCAGATATTTATCCGTATGTCGCAGATATCACCTTTCCGCATAAGAATTATGCCGCATTCCATAGGCTATTATTCGGCCGGTCATCCACTGGTTAAGATTACGTCCGGCATACTTGATGGCGTAGAGGGCTATCAGGTACGTATATCCCGCGACAAATGTCTGATAACCACCATGGGCGGTCTGACCATAGCCCTGGGCGGTGTAAGCAAGGAAAATTTTGAAAATATTGAAGAATATGCCTTAAAAGACCCGGAACGTTATCGCGAACTGCGTCAATGTTCCGAACTTATAAATCCCGTACCTTTTTCAGAAATCTCTGGAAATATATCACGAGCGTCAACCCCTCATTCCATTAAGACAGCTTCAAATGATTTGGACAGGTGGATTCAGAAAGCTGAATTTTATATTGCCGATTCGGCATACGAGAAAGCCTTCCATATTTTGAAAGAACTTTTGCATGAAATGGGAGCTACTCTAAGAAAGATAGTAAAGAATGACTTGTCGGAAATATATGCGGTATGTATTCGTGCGTCCAAGATGTTGAAAGCCATGACAATAGATTTGGAAATAGAAGCCGGATTAAGGAATGGTATAAAAGAAGAAATGAAGATATTAGCCGAGAGATACCCGGCATTTTTTTGATAAACATATTATAATTTGTATGATAATAGCGGTTGATTTTGATGGAACGATTGTTGAGCATAAATACCCGGAAATAGGTAAAGAAATTCCCTTTGCCATAGCCACGTTGAAACAATTACAAGCAGAACGCCATATTCTGATTCTGTGGACTGTTCGTGAGGGTAAACTGCTTGACGATGCGGTAGAATATTGTCGCAGCCGTGGACTTGAGTTCTATGCAGTCAATGCTAATCATCCTGATGAGCAGCCGCAGGAAAGTCCTTCCTGCCCGTGCCGTAAACTGCGTGCCGATTTGTTTATCGACGACCGTAACGTAGGCTATCTTCCTGATTGGGGAGCTATCTACGAAATGGTAAAACGCAAGATAAGCAGCCGTCGCTATTACCGTGAGATGTATCAGGATTATGTTGAGGAAAAGCCTTCGTTCTGGAAGAGGGTGTTTGGCGGGAAGAAATAACTCTGATAATATATGAATATGATGAATTTGCTCAATTATTGAGCAAATTTGTCTGAAAAATGCTCAATTATTGAGCAAAATATATTTTCTTTGCAAAAAAGAGAATATTATGCATAGACTACAGGAAAGATTCAGTAAACTGCTTCAAGAAGTAAGTACAGTTTATCACCGTTACATGTACGATAAAATAGACTGGAGTAACCGTATGATAGGTTTGACAGGGCCGAGAGGAGTTGGTAAGACAATGCTTATCCTGCAATACCTTAAAGAGAATCTTCCTCGTGAGACATCACTTTATGTGACTGCTGAGGATTTCTATTTTGCCGACCATCGCCTTTTGGATTTGGCCGACAGCTTTATGAAACAGGGAGGAAAGTATCTGTTCATCGACGAGATACACCGTTATAAGGACTGGTCAAAAGAACTCAAACTGATGTACGACTATCACCCCGGATTACAGATAGTCTTTACCGGTTCGTCTGTTCTCGACATACATAAAGGAGTTTTCGATTTGAGTCGTCGTGCATCTATGTACCACATGCAGGGACTGTCATTCCGTGAATATCTCAATATGTTCCATGGCTATGATTTCCGTGTGTACACAATAGATGAAATTTTGCGTTTTAAACTTGAGCTTCCGTCAGATTTTCGTCCGTTGCGATATTTCGCCGATTATTTAAAGCAGGGCTATTATCCTTTTCCCAAGAATAATTATGAGAACCAGCTTCTGCAGATAGTCAATGTCACTATAGAGTCCGACATACCGCAATATGCCGGGATGAATGTATCAACAGCCCGCAAGTTAAAACAACTGTTGGCAGTGATTTCAAAAAGTGTGCCGTTCAAGCCCAATATGAGCAGTCTTGCGTCTGTGTTGAATGTCAGCCGTAACAGCATAGCCGATTATTGTCTGTACATTGAAGAGGCAGGTATGATAGCCCAGCTGAGGGATGATACAGGTGGCATCCGTGGCTTGGGAAAAGTTGACAAGATATACCTTGACAATACAAATCTTGTTTATGCGCTTGGAAAGGAAGATTCGGATATAGGCAATATTCGTGAGACATATTTCTTCAACCAGTTGCGTGTGAATCACGATGTCATCACTTCCTCCGTTGCGGATTTCATGGTGGGAGACTATACTTTCGAGGTGGGAGGCCGCAAGAAAGGCCTGAAACAGATAGAAGGTGTAGAAAACGCATATGTTGTGAAGGACGATATAGAGTTCGGTTATGGTAACATCGTTCCGTTGTGGAGTTTCGGGTTTGAATATTGATATTTTATAATGAGGTCATTTACTGATGACTCGAGTATGGTAAAAGAAGAATCATTAAAGAAAAAGACAGTAAACGGAGTAATTTGGAGTGCTATAGACAGATCTATGAGAGACTACAACAATAG
>JAHLFB010000014.1 GCA_018884025.1 Candidatus Phocaeicola faecipullorum | reverse complement strand
CGGGCTTTCTTTCCGGTGGGAGAAACAACGTGAAGCTGCGGCAAATATACAGAGGATATGTCAGGCATGACGTTCCGGAAGCAAGCGATGGATCGGCATGGCTGACTTGTCCCGTTTGCCAGTCTGTGTGTTCTGCCCAGTCCAAAGCGCAAGCCTTGGACTGGGATGAATATGCAGATTATAAGCTTATTCCTTAGCAATAGGGTGGGTGGAGGAAAGATTAATTCAATATATACACAATTACTTATGTAATTACGTAATTAAGTAATTATGTTATAGTGTTACATAATTACTTAAAAATTATAATAGATTAAGCCTAACTAAGTTAGGCTCAACTGCACATCCGTTTAGCGATTAGAGGAATGTTCTTGTTCATCACTCTTAGTATGTCATCGTGATATTCTGAGTTCATATTATGATGTCCTCTGCATTGTACCACCTTCATTGTATCAAGACAAATTTCGATAGTTTCTGTTTTTACTCCGTCAACCATAGCAGATAGGATTAGGGATTTTTCATTCTTGAAGTACTCGTTTGAGAATACGCAATGTTTCATAAACTCTCCTTCTTCGATAAACTCATGAACACTTTCAAGAACCCTTATCTGAATATTGCCTTCGCTGATAATAAGACCGAAGAATTTTGCCTTCGCTTCCCTATATAGTTTCTCATGCTGAATGGCTCTTCTTTTCTTCTCCCTTATCTGCTCCCTTGCAGCTTCTTCATGTTTCTTACGGCTTAGCCTGTCATGTTCCTGATGCAGATTTGAAGGACAAACGTAATGAGGGTTTGAGGTGTCCTTGCCGAAATGAAGAAGCAATCTGATATAGTCACACCATAAACCTACATCTGTAATATCATACTTGTGACGGATGGCAACTCTGATGGATTTCCAAATATCATCCGAAATGCTATCCTTGTCGGCAAAATGTTTGAAAAGGGAAATCTGTCCACATTTGAGAAGGGTCTCTTTCCTATTATCGGAAAGTATAGCCTTGAAAACAGTATAGTGGGAAAGGTCGTAAGTTTTTCCCTGATAGCCGTTTCTTTTTATGGTTTCAGTAACCTTTATTCTTGGATAGGTGGATACTGCATTAATATCATATACAAAGTTATCCGAACAGCTGCGCAATTCCATATCACTACAGAAGTTCCAACTATCATAATAGAAGGAACACATATTTCTCTTGAGTGCCAAAGTATTTGTCTTTCCTTTGGGTGTCAGCCATCTCTGAACAACTTCCCTTATTGAATATTGTGCCGGTCTTCCTATTCTGAAATCGGCAAAGACAACAAAGTGCCTTAATACCTGGTAGTCCTTGACTGCGGTTATTACGGTGTAATAACTTTTAAGGTTATATACCTTCGTCCTGTCTGAACGTACTTTGAGCTTTCTTCCGCAATGTGGGCAAGTCACATTAACTGGAATATAGGAAAGTGTGTCCTGCCATGTATGGGCACAATCGCAACAGGTATAGATACCTTTCGCCGTTCTCTTGGCGAAAGGTTCAAAACAATGTCTGTAAGCATACTGCTCTTGTCTCTCTGTGATTGGTTTCATTTTCTTTGAAAGTGAAACTATCTCCCTTTGTATGTTATTGGTTGGTCTCATATCAAAAATCGAATAAGGTTGGTGCTGCGTTTGTCTGGGTTGATGTAGGCTTAGCCTTTTTGTTGCGGTTCTTCATCTTCTGAATTTCCTCTTCCTGATACTGACGGATGGCTTTCTGTCGGGCTTCAGCCTTTTCTTCATCTGTCAGTTCAACATGATGATTAACTACAACATTACATTGAATTTCCTTGCCAATGTCGATATGGTCTTCATCGAAGTAGTGAATACATCTGCCATAAATTTCCTCGTCTGAAAAACCACAACATCCGGTTCCTTGTACCCAATTAAGCACATAGGTAACGCAAGCATCGAGGTTCTTGTGTGGCTTGTTATAACTCTGTGCAAACAATTCATCGTTTGCTGCCTTGTTGTCCAAAAATGCCTTTATGGTCTGCTTGAAGTGTTCTGTTCCTTTCATAATTATTCTGATTTAAGTTCTTTGTAACTGATTTTTACTAAATGGATGCACCCAAGGAATATGAGTGACAATAGGGCAATGGCTACTATATTCGTGTTGGGATGCACAAAGAGGGAAGCCAGCACCATCGCTGCCGAACAGATAAAAACAATGATTGAAATGATGAACTGAACTACTGCTATATCGCTTGAATTTTAATGAGTTAAACATCGAATTATTCTTCAGCGAGATTTAGACCTTTTTTTCAGAAAGTTTCCTTTCCCTTGTCTTTTGAATCCGCTGACTTTTTTTTAGAGAATCATTCCCCATCTGAGTTTGAGCCTTTTTTTTACGGCTTATCGAGGTTTGGGCGAGTGGAATTAGAAAAGTTTTGAACGAAAAAAATGTTGGGGCAGGCGCAGACAACATCGTTATTTTTTTCAGGGCAAAGGCTGGAAGCCGGAACTCTTTCATTTCCACCACACCCATATACCTTTGCCGTACAAAAAGAAAGGCTCTCTGATGGGGTGAAGGACACAGAAATGGGAAGCAGGATGACCGGAGAAAGACCAGGGAAAGGAATGGACAATGAAAAAGGTGTGCAGCATGTACACCGGAACAGACACAAGCTGTCTGTTGCATGGCGAAGATCCGTTTACGGTGCTTCGCTTCGGGTAGGCAATGCGGCTGTACCGGGCACTCATATTATGTCAATTCGTATATCAGGTGGGAGATAAAGGTTGTTAAGGCATAGCCTTAGCTCCGTATCGGAGCATGATGCGGATTGG
>JAHLFB010000125.1 GCA_018884025.1 Candidatus Phocaeicola faecipullorum | reverse complement strand
GAACCACCATATCAAAACAAAGAATGAAACCAGTAATGCCATAAAAAGGAAGTTACATATAGACGGTACTGCAATATTCAACGGCACCATAAGCGCTTCATTACCGGCTACCATTTCCGGATATGTAATCTTGATTATATTGAAAATTACAAACAGACTTACAGACCACAACAATACTTTTTTCCATATCATGACAGAATAATCGGATTTCTTGAATAAAGAAAGCCTTCCTGCCGCCATTCCAAACAGGAACAGTCCTCCTATCTGAAAAATACGACCGTTTTCTATCTGCCATAAATTACCATACAACTGCCCGTCAGTAATATTTGATCTCAGAATTTCCAGGAAACTACCGGACTCCATTACAGGCTTTGCCAAATTACCATACACTACCCAGTTATTCCCATATTCCAGAAAAGGAATGTCGCATCCGATACAAATCAGCATTATCCATTCAACAGGCTGTATAATCATAACGGAAGCCAATATAAGTACTAATTTAGTGGAAAGACCTGATACTGACACAAGGAAAATTCCCATAATGGAATACAACAAAAGAATATCCCCATTATAGAATAAGGAATGAAGCTGAGAAAAAAGCATCAAGAGAATCATTCTCCACACAAATCTCCATCGGAAAGGAAGTCCACGTTTTTTTGCATTATCAAACTGAATAAAAAAGCTAAGTCCAAAAAGAAGAGAGAAAGTAGAAAATGCCTTTCCTCCAAACAAGAACCATACTGTATCCCAAACACCTTTATCAAGAGCCGTAAGCCAATGAGGCTGACAATCCGGCATATAATAAAGATTATAATGCTCAAAACAATGTAAAATCACTATTGCAAACAATGCAACACCTCGTAAGGCATCGACAACTTCTATTCTCTCGTTTTTCAATGTGTTATTCATATCTATAACTTAGGGTTAATGTATGTCGTAATATTTTAAGACATAACAGTTTAAATATTTGAAGAATTCCCACTCTCCGTTATAAACAGCAGCTTGTCACCCACATGCAGTTCCATCTGTCCGTTCGGAATCAGAAACTCGTTTCCGCGCTTTATAAGCATAACCAGCGAACCTTTAGGTATATTCATATCAGCCAGACGGTTGCCGTGTACCAGCATTTCCTCATTGAGAGTAATATCGTGCAGCTGCGAATCTATCTCGTCAGGCAGTTCTACTCCAAACTCGTTACCTTCCTTCTCAAGAGGCAAATCAAGCTTAAGCAAGCGTGCCACAGAAGATATTGTCATTCCCTGAATAACGAGTGACAGCAAGGTGATAAAGAAAACTATATTAAACAGCTGGTGTGAACCTTCTATTTGAGCTATAACCGGATATGTGGCAAATATGATTGGTACAGCGCCACGCAGTCCAACCCACGAAACGAAAAGTTTGGCTTTGGCACTTATTCCCCTGAAAGGAAGCAGACACGCGAACACACTCAGCGGACGTGCCACAACTATCATAAATACGCCGATAAGCAATGCCACTACAGCAGTATCAAGCATTTCATGAGGATTTACAAGCAATCCTAGGGTGATAAACATTATAATCTGGAACAGCCAGGTAAGTCCGTCCATAAATGTTGTTATCTCCTTTCGATAAGTCAGTTTCATATTTCCTACCACCACACCGGCTATATATACAGCCAGATAGCCGTTGCCTTTAAGCATATCAGTAGCGGTAAAAGTAATGAAAACCATACTCAGAAGAAGTATTGAGTAAAGTGATGAGTTTGACAGACCTATCCTGTTTGTGAGCCATGACATGAACCGTCCCATGGAATATCCCAAAGCACCACCTATAAGGAACTGAACAAACAAGTCTTTAATCAGAATGACAATACTAAGCGAACTGCCGCTGGATATCACCTGTATAAGGACAATCGTGAGCATATATGCCATAGGGTCGTTACTTCCACTCTCAAGCTCCAGCATAGGACGAAGGTTTTCCTTCAGATTCATTTTCTGCGAACGGAGAAGACTGAACACAGAAGCCGAATCGGTGGAAGACATTGTAGCCGCCAAGAGCAGTGACACCATGAACGTCAGTTCGATATTAGTGCTGTTCCATCCGGAAATATAGAAGATAAACAGTCCGGTAAGTAAAGTCGTCAGAAGAACCCCTACGGTAGAAAGAACAATACCTTCTTTCAGAACAGGTTTTATATCTGTAAACTTGGTTTCCATACCTCCGGTAAAGAGGATGATACTGAGTGCCATCATACCTATGAACTGAGCGTCCTCGGCACTGTTGAACTGCAATCCAAGCCCGTCGCTGCCGAACAGCATTCCCACGAGTAGGAAAAGCAACAGTGTAGGTATTCCGAAACGATAACCGGTCTTGCTTATCAATATACTGGTGAAGATAAGTACCGACCCAATCAAAAGGATGTTCTCTGCTGTAAATATCATTGCTATAGATTTTAAATAAGGATTATTGTAAATAACTCCAAAAACGACTGTATGTTTTTTGATGCCGACTATAGTGGGCAATGCTGCTGACTATAGTCAGTAATGCTGCCGACTATAGTGGGCAGTGGTGCCGACTGTAGTCAGCACCAAAATATGTAAGCACAATTCAGATTATATCAGCCCTGAAATCAATCACTCAAACAGTGTACAAACTTCCGCACGGCTCACCTTTATCAAGTCTGCAGGAGCAATCTTAACCTGCAATCCGCGCACTCCGGCACTGACATAGATATAGTCGAAATCATTGCATGTGTGATGGATATATGTAGGGAAATGTTTTTTCATACCTATAGGCGAGCAGCCTCCACGAATATATCCCGTAAGCGGCAGAAGTTCCTTCATTGGGATAAGGTCGCATTTCTTGTTTCCCGACAGTTTGGCCGCCAGTTTCAAATCGATTTCATGCTCTCCCGGAATCACGCATACGAAATATCCTGACTTATCGCCATGAAGTACAAGCGTCTTGAATACCTGTTCAATGTTTTCACCGAGTGTAGCAGCCACATGCACACAACTCAAATCATTCTCATCTACCTCGTATGGTACAAGTTCGTATTTTATCTTATCCTTGTCCAGCAGTCGTGCCACATTGGTCTTGGATATTTTTTCTTTAGCCATAATTTTATAATTTTAGAATTATGTTTAAATGCCCTTTAAAAGCTATTTAAATACTTTTTAAAAGCTGATTAAACGGCATTCATAATATGTGTCTATATAGATTAAACAATTTATTTCTGATTTAGTTCTTCTTTAAGAAACTTCGGTGTATATCCTTTATCTGACATAGCCACTTCCTCAGGTGTTCCGCAGGAAAGAAGCTGTCCTCCACCCTTTCCGCCTTCAGGTCCCATATCGATGATATAGTCAGCCATCTTGATTACGTCAAGGTTATGTTCTATAACGAGGACTGTATTACCCTTGTCAACCAAACGGTTGAGTACATTCATCAATACTCGTATATCCTCAAAGTGCAATCCTGTGGTAGGCTCGTCAAGAATATAGAAAGTCTTTCCTGTATCTTTCTTCGAGAGTTCTGTTGCAAGCTTCACACGCTGGCTCTCTCCACCGGAAAGAGTGGTTGAAGGCTGTCCCAACTTGATATAACCCAAACCTACTTCCTGAAGAACCTTTATCTTGTTCAGTATCTGAGGTACATTCTCGAAGAACTCCACGGCACGGTTTATAGTCATATCAAGCACATCGGCTATTGACTTACCTTTGTATCTCACTTCCAGTGTCTCACGGTTATATCGCTTTCCGTGACATACCTCGCAAGGAACGAGCACATCAGGCAGGAAGTTCATCTCTATTGTCTTGTATCCGTTTCCTCCGCAAGCCTCACAGCGTCCTCCGGCTACATTGAAAGAGAAACGTCCCGGCTTGTAACCGCGTATCTTTGCTTCCGGCAGACCGACAAACAGGTTTCTTATATCCGAGAACACTCCGGTGTATGTAGCCGGATTTGAACGCGGAGTACGTCCAAGCGGCGACTGGTCCACATTCACCACCTTATCTATATTCTCAAGTCCTTCTATACGGTCGTACGGCAAAGGGTCCTGAAGTGAGCGATAGAAATGCTGCGATAGTATAGGCTGGAG
>JAHLFB010000124.1 GCA_018884025.1 Candidatus Phocaeicola faecipullorum | reverse complement strand
TCATAATGGGGGCAAGAAGACTGAAAGTTTCCATTTCGGTGAGAAATGTTGTCATGAATATTGACAGACCGCTGGAGAATACTATCAGCAGTGGCAACAGAAGTATCATTGAAAAATAGTCAGTGATTTTTCTGAAAACCGTGCGTGGACGTTTTACCTGCCATATGGTGTTGAAACTGCGTTCGATATTGTCTGTAAGAATAAGTATTGTCCAAAGGAGCATGACGATACCCACACCTATGAATACTCCGCTTTTGGCATGCTGGAGGTATGAGTTTATCCATGTGATGACAAGCTCTGCCTGGTGGCTGCTCATGTTTTTGCGGAAAAGTCCTTCGAATATAGAATCGAAGCCGAAGCCTTTGGCTATGGCGAACAGTATTGCCAATATGGGAATTATGGAAAGCAGTGTGCTGTAGGTTAGGGCAGAGGCACGTACGGCAATCCTGTTGTTGGTAAACTGTTCGGTGGAAAAAGTTATTATCTTGATTATTTTTATTACACCTCTGAATAATGGAGGGTATTTTTCTTCGTCGGCTATCCATAGCTCTTTCTGGAAGAATTTTTTCCATTTGTCGATTGGAATTTTTTTCATGGCAAGAGAGTGTATTAGTGAAATAAAAAAGAAAGCAGCAGACCTGTAAGCCGGGTTCTGTTTCCCTGACTGGCAGGGATGTCTGTCATTTATCTACTCCGACCGTCACCGGCCAGCTCTAGCGGTCCACCCTCCGACGTGGGGCGAGCAACCCTCGTTAATGCCGGTTTACATGACCTTACAACTCCTAAGATGCACAGCCCGCATATCGCTATGCGGCTGGTGGGCTCTTACCCCACCTTCTCACCCTTACCCCGGAAAGGGGCGGTTATTCTCTTCTGCATTACTCTACCCTCGCGGACAGCTTTCTGTTAGGAAGTAGGATGCTCTGTGTTGCCCGGACTTTCCTCTTGTATAAAATACCAGCGACAGACCGGTCTGCTGCTTTCCTGATGCAAAGGTATGGAAATAAACTGAAAAAACGGCAGACTTGGCAGAAATACTTTTATCTTTGTCGTGTCAGTTACTTGTAATGAATGTAAATTTGTCAGTTTCACCCGTTAACACGGGTTAATCGACTGTACGGCAATGTTAAAAGAGGGAAAAAACTGATACTTAGGAGTACAACCGTATGGAATTTGTTATACTTTAGCGGATGAAATGTTAAACCAATCATGAAATTAACAATTTAATGTATATAAGATTATGAAAACAGTAACTAAATTTGCGATAGGAGCAGCTTCAATGGTTGCAGTAAGTGCAGGAGTTGCAGGTGTTACAGCATACGTTGTTTCACAGAATAATCAACCTAAAGAAAACCAGACATTTTTTGAATCTTTCAATACTATGCCATTGACTCGTACGGTGGCAATGGATTCCAACAGTATGCAGCCTGTTGATTTGACTAAAGCTGCTGAAAGTTCATTGAATTCTGTTGTACATATTGTAGCTACACAGAGAAGTAAAGTGCAGACTGTACAGCAGATGCCTGATATATTCGATTATTTCTTCGGCGACGGTCGTGGACGCCAGCGTCAGGTTGAAACTCCTGAGCAGAAAGGTTTCGGTTCGGGTGTCATCATCTCTAAGGATGGTTATATCGTAACTAACAACCACGTAATTGACGGAGCTGACGAGATAAGCGTAAAACTTCAGGACAGCAGAGAGCTTAAGGGTAGGGTAATTGGTACTGACCCTACGACTGACCTTGCATTGGTTAAGATTGAAGGTGATGATTTCCCGGCAATACCTGTAGGCGATTCTGATAAACTGAAAGTAGGTGAATGGGTTCTGGCTGTAGGTAATCCGTTTAATCTGGGTTCTACAGTAACAGCCGGTGTGGTTAGTGCCAAGTCAAGAGGTCTTGGCGCAAATCAGGTAGAATCATTCATTCAGACCGATGCCGCAATCAACCAGGGTAACAGTGGTGGCGCGTTGGTTAATGCCCGTGGCGAACTTGTAGGTATCAATGCGATGTTGTTCTCTCCTACAGGCGCATATTCTGGATATGGATTTGCAATCCCTACAAGCATCATGACAAAAGTTGTGACAGATATCAAACAGTATGGTACAGTTCAGAGGGCATTGCTCGGTATTGCCGGTAGAAATATGGGTGATGAGACTTATCCGGATGAAATCAGAAAAGAGCAAAAGGAACTTGGCGCAAATGAAGGTGTACAGGTTGTTGAAGTTACAGAAGGTGGTTCGGCTGACGGAATCTTGCAGAAGAACGATGTCATTCTTGAACTGAACGGTAAGAAAGTCAAGACAATGGCTGATCTTCAGGGTATGCTTGCACAGTATCGTCCAGGTGATAAGGTTAAATTGACAGTATTCCGTGATAAGAAAGAAAAAGACTTCACCATCACATTGAAGAATGCCCAGGGTAATACCAAGGTGGTTAAGAAAGCAGATATGGAAATGCTTGGTGCCGCATTCCGCGAAGTGCCTGAAGAATTGAAACGTCAGTTGAACTTAGGTTACGGAGTACAGGTAACGGGAGTAACTGATGGCAGAATGGCTGACAGCGGTATCCGTAAGGGATTCATTATATTGAAAGCTAATGGAAAACAGCTGAAGACTGTTCAGGATCTTGAAAATGTAATGAAGTCTGCGTCTCAGTCACCAGACCAGGTATTATTCATGACCGGTGTTTATCCTTCCGGAAAACGTGCAAACTATGCAGTTGATTTGTCACAGGTAGAATAAATTCAGGTAAAAAGATATAAGGTATTTTTATGTAGGTATTAAATTAAGGTAAAAGATTCTGAGAGGCGTTTTATGTGATATCTGACATATACGCCTCTCTTTATCGTTTATTGTTATAAAAAGTTATAATAAAGATCAGGAAAAATTGCCGGTTTCTTGATATTTTTATAACTTTGCAACCAAATCGATTTTAAAGAATGAGACAATTAAAGATTACCAAAAGTATCACTAACCGAGAGAGCGCTTCTCTGGATAAGTATTTACAGGAAATTGGTCGTGAAGACTTGATTACGGTGGAGGAAGAAGTTGAGCTTGCCCAGCGTATCCGAAAGGGGGATAGAATTGCGTTAGAGAAACTTACAAGAGCAAACTTGCGATTTGTCGTTTCTGTTGCCAAGCAGTATCAGAATCAGGGATTGAGCTTGCCGGACTTGATTAACGAAGGAAACCTCGGACTTATTAAAGCAGCCGAAAAGTTTGACGAAACTCGTGGTTTCAAGTTTATCAGTTATGCAGTATGGTGGATTCGTCAGTCAATCCTTCAGGCTTTGGCAGAGCAGTCTAGAATTGTAAGATTGCCATTGAACCAGGTGGGTTCATTGAACAAAATCAGTAAGGCATTCTCCAAGTTCGAACAAGAAAACGAACGTCGCCCGTCGCCGGAAGAGTTGGCAGATGAACTTGAAATCCCTGTAGATAAAATTTCTGATACTCTGAAAGTTTCAGGAAGACACATCTCTGTAGATGCGCCTTTCGTAGAAGGAGAAGACAACAGCTTGCTCGACGTGTTGGTGAACGATGATTCGCCTATGGCGGACCGTTCTTTGGTTAATGAGTCACTTTCGAAGGAAATCGACAGAGCGCTATCTACGCTGACCGACAGAGAGAAGGATATTATCCAGATGTTTTTCGGTATTAACACGCAGGAAATGACGTTGGAAGAAATCGGCGATAAATTCGGGCTTACACGTGAGCGCGTACGCCAGATTAAGGAAAAAGCCATTAGAAGATTAAGAAACAATTCGCGTAGTAAGTTGCTCAAATCTTATTTAGGATAAGATAGAGATTGATTTCCGAAAAGAAAAACAGAATTAAACTAGGGGTAGTTTGGTTCTGTTTTTTTGTTTCTGTATGTTAAATTCTAACAGTCTGTTTCTTATATTGGTAATAAATGACTATTTTTGTCGCGATATAAACAATTGATTATGCGATTTATAAAATTATTATGTTTTGTGTTTGCTGTATCTATGGTTATGGGTGTGGCAGCTAAGAAATCAAAAGATAAAAACAAATATGGTGTATATATGGCGGGAGTCTCTGCTTCGTTTACAGATTCTCTGGTCTATTTCACCGATATTCAATATTTGGATAGTGCAATGGTTGACGGGAAAGGCTTTCTTGTAGGACGTTCACAGTATAGTGTGCAGTTGAAAGACTATCTGGAGACAAAGCAAGGAGGAAAGAACCGTACTTGTTTCATGTTTTATAATATGAAAAAGAGTAAGTTGCAAAAGGAGATATTAAAACTGAAAGAGAAATATAAAAAAGGTAATTCTCTTGTGTTTAAAGATGTAAACCCTGAATTTAAATTTGAGAAGGCTGAATTATATTAGTCTTCGTTAGAAGCGTATCGTTTTGCTTTTATAGGATTATAGCATGACGATACGTTTTTTGTTTTTATATATTTGTATTGGAAATGAAGAAAATATTACTATTATTTTTGTCTGTCTTGACTTTTATTTCGTGTTCGGATGAGATTCCTGAAGAAAAGGTGTCATTGAAGTCCGGAAGAACTGTTTTGGCGTATCTGATATCGAATAATTCACCAAATGGGAATTTAGACTCAAATTTGAAACAAAATCTGGTTGATATGTATTCCGGTCTTGCTCAGACTACGGACTCTTGTACACTTATAGTATATTATAGACCATATGACAATGATAATAGCGGCTTGACCGGTCCAAGCATATTGCAATTCAATTCGGATGGCAAGGGGAATATAAATAATAAGGAGTGTTTGCAGGGTTCTGACCTTACTCCGGCGAAGGTTATAGGTGAAGCTTTTTGCAGTCCATATACAGATAAGAACCATAACGCTACAGATCCTGCAACTATGGTACGTATTTTGGAAGACATGGTAAAACTTTCTCCTTCCACAAGCTATGGGCTAATATTCGGTTCTCACGGAACGAGTTGGATGCCGGGAAAAGAGGTTACAGGCCGCTCATTTGGAGATGATGCAGGATATAACATCAATATACCGGAAATGGCAGAAGCTCTGGAAAGCGTTTTCAGCAGCAGACAGCTTGATTTCATACTTTTCGATGCGTGCATGATGGCTACAGCTGAGGTGTGCTATGAGTTTAAGGATGTGACGGACTATCTTGTAGGTGCTGTTGTTGAAACTCACATATATGGCTATCCATATGATGTGATTCTGCCTAAATTGTATAAAAGTGATGTCCCTTATGCCGATTTATGTAAGGATTATATTGATTTCAGCAGAAATAAAGGA
This sequence comes from Candidatus Phocaeicola faecipullorum, assembly GCA_018884025.1. Lineage (GTDB taxonomy): Bacteria > Bacteroidota > Bacteroidia > Bacteroidales > Bacteroidaceae > Phocaeicola > Phocaeicola faecipullorum. The sequence continues at coordinate 3,748 of JAHLFB010000124.1, read as the reverse complement.
GCATGGGGAACTTGTGCTGCAATTGATTGCCGCAAGATGAATGAATTGGCTGAATGGATAGGCAGTAATCTTGAGGCATATTCTGATAATTTAGAATCAGTTAATATTGACAATATTCAACAATATGGTGCAAGAACGACTTATAAATATTTTTCATTTGATATAGTAGATTTATTCAGGGTGCTAAATAATGGCACAGTACCTGATGGTCTGGAAGGAGTAGTGAATAAAGTCGTTATTGCAAAAGATGGCCTTTTTGGAAAGGGTTATGAAGTAGTTACTACTTTAGAACTGGATAAAGACCGTTATTGTGGTCTTGGAATGTATATTCCATATAAAGTCAAAAAAGATAACTGGAATACTTACTACGAAACCCTTTCATGGTATAATGCAGTAGGATGGGGACAATATGAAACTTCATTAACTGATAATTGATGATAAAAACAGGACTAAACAATGGATAAAACTAAAACTATAGCCGCACTTTTCGATTTTGATGGTGTGGTGATGGATACAGAATCACAATACACTATATATTGGAACGAAATAGGACGCAAGTATCATCCTGATATTGAGAATTTCGGGTTAATCATCAAAGGTCAGACATTGACACAGATATACGGACGTTTCTTTAATGGAATGGAAGCGGAGCAGGCTGAAATAACCAGAGGACTGAATAAATTCGAGAGTGAGATGAAGTACGAATATGTTCCCGGAGTAGCCGGCTTTATGAAAGAACTTCGCGATAATGGTGTCAAGATAGCCATAGTTACTAGTTCAAATGAAAAGAAAATGGCAAACGTATATTCAGCGCATCCGGAACTAAAGAGTCTTGTTGACAGAATACTTACAGCTGAGATGTTTACACGTTCCAAGCCTGCCCCTGACTGTTTTCTCCTTGGGGCTGAAGTGTTCGGAACGGTAATTGATAACTGTGTCGTTTTTGAGGATTCGTTTCACGGGCTTCAGGCAGGAAAAACTGCAGGAATGAAAGTGGTTGGCCTAAGTACAACCAATCCAAAAGAAGCGATAATTGACAAATGTGATATAGTAATTCCCGATTTCACGGACTTCACTTATTCTGACGTTATCTCCCTATTGGACAAGTAAATATTCATTTTAATTTGTTTAAATGAGATAAAACTTCTAATTTTGCCGAGTTTTTAAATAGACTTAATTGAAAAATATGGCAGGATATTTATCTGGTGATGTGCGTAAGGTTACCACACACCGTTTGACAGAAATGAAACAAAGAGGCGAGAAGATTTCTATGCTTACCTCATATGATTACACTATGGCACAGATAGTTGACGGTGCCGGAGTGGATGTTATCTTGGTTGGAGACTCTGCTTCCAACGTTATGGCCGGAAATGTCACAACATTGCCTATCACAATAGAACAGATGATTTACCACGGTAAATCTGTTATGAGAGGTGTTAAGCGTGCCCTGGTAGTGGTAGATATGCCGTTCGGTACATATCAGGCAGACGCTTACGATGGTGTCCGCAATGCAATCCGCATAATGAAAGAAACACATGCCGACGCTCTGAAACTGGAAGGTGGAGAGGAAATCATCGATACCGTAAAGAAGATAATCGGAGCCGGAATGCCTGTAATGGGACATCTGGGACTTATGCCACAGTCTATAAACAAATACGGAACATATACTGTAAGAGCAAAAGAAGACGCTGAGGCTGAGAAACTTGTCCGCGACGCGCATCTGTTGGAAGAAGCAGGATGTTTTGCTCTTGTATTGGAGAAAATCCCGGCAGAACTGGCCAAGAGAGTAGCATCCGAACTTACAATACCGGTTATAGGTATAGGTGCCGGCGGAGGTGTTGACGGACAGGTACTTGTGGTAACAGACATGCTTGGAATGACTAAAGGATTCAGTCCTAAGTTCTTGCGCCGTTATGCCGACCTGCATACTGTCATGACAGATGCCATAGGCCAATACGTAAGCGATGTGAAATCAAGCGATTTCCCTAACGAATCGGAACAGTATTAATGTCCCGGTATCGCAAGAAATAAGAGTATAGGACTAATAAATGAAGAACAAATTCCGGGACTTTAGCCTGTGACTGCTCTTTGTTTATTGGTCCTATATTGTTTTCAGGTATATAAATCTATTTCTGAGATCAGACTAAACAGAAAAGCTAAATTATATGTATAACACTAACAATACTGTAGAGCATAGTTTCTGGAATAAGAACTTTGTATTGCTTATTATTTCAAACATGCTGTTGTATGTAGGCGTATATATGCTGTTCCCGGTGTTGCACTCATGGATTACCGTGCAATGGGGGAACTCGGATCTTGAGACGTCGCTTATCTCGGCATTGTTTGGTATAGGTATGTTTCTCCCAGGCGCCTTGAACAGTTACCTCATCGACCGGTTTAAGAGAAAAAATGTATGTACACGCAGCATTTTGTTGTTTGCCCTTCTTGGCATTCTGTATCCTTACGCCGAGCAGGAATGGATGTTATGTGTATTGCGTATCTTTCAGGGTGCGTTGTTCGGCATAGCACTTATGGTAACTGGTAGTACACTGGTGATAGACGTCACTCCGAGTTCACGGAGGAGCAAAGCCAACTGGGTATTCGCTTTTTCCGGTGCGTTGGGTATGCTGGTTGGAGCTTCAGCCGGGTTGTTTTTCTCTTCATTGCTACCGTTGAACAGTCTGATTTATGCTTCTGCTCTGTTGAGCGGTATCAGTCTGTTGCTCGTTTCAATGATAGAAATATGTTTTCGTGCGCCACTTGAACCGCCTCTGTTCTCCTTCGACAGATTTATTCTTTTCCGTAATATCCCTCCCGGCATAAATATGATGACTGTTCCGTTTATTTTGGGAACACTCATTGCATATAAGAATGATTCTTTTTTCTATCTTTGCGTTGCGCTTGGTTTTATCCTGTTCTGGTTCATGCCAAGAGCCTTTAAGGTGAAGATGGAAGGCAGACTGATGGTTATTATCGGAAACATACTGATAGCAGTCTCTTTATATGTGCTTTCATCATGCGGCGGGATTATATGCACTTATGTGGCCGGAGTCGTAGCCGGACTTGGTATAGCCTCCGCCATGTGTCAGTATCTTAAAATAATGATAAGACTGCCGATGCATTGCGAACGCGGTACAGGATATAATACGTACCAGCTTATGTGGGAAGCCGGGATAATGCTTGGAGTAAATGTGGGTTGTTTTGTATGTGTTTCATACGGATGCAGTCCTATACTACTGTCGGCCATGCTGTGTGTGGCAGGTGTTTTGGATTATGTATTGTTTACCCATCGTTACTTCCAGAAAAGAATGAAAGACAGAATTTCAACAATTAAATAAATAAAGAATATGGCAGACGACAAAAAAATTATCTTTTCGATGGTCGGAGTGAGCAAGTCATTCCAGAACAACAAGCAGGTATTGAAAGACATCTACCTATCCTTTTTCTATGGAGCAAAAATCGGTATCATAGGTTTGAACGGTTCCGGTAAGTCAACTTTGATGAAAATCATTGCCGGTATCGAGAAAAGCTATCAGGGCGAAGTGGTATTCTCGCCGGGATATTCAGTGGGATATCTCGCTCAGGAACCGCAGCTGGACGATACCAAGACAGTGAAGGAAGTAGTAATGGAAGGTGTTCAGCAGGTCGTAGATACACTGGCAGAGTATGAAGAAATCAACAATAAATTCGGTCTGCCGGAATATTACGAAGACCCTGAGAAGATGGACGCACTCTTCGCGCGCCAGGC
>JAHLFB010000123.1 GCA_018884025.1 Candidatus Phocaeicola faecipullorum | reverse complement strand
GATGCAACTTATTGAGTTTCAGCATAGACATACAGTCTATAACCTTCATCACATCTTCTTTAGGCATGAAAAACCTTGAAACATCAAGCATCAGTCCACGATATTCAAAACGAGGACTGTCAGATATTTCCATAAAAGGAATTTCATCCTTATGCTCTAAGCCAAAAGCCAGACGTAAAGACTGCAAGCCATAAAAGAAACCGCTTTCCGCACCTGCAACAATAGTTATACCATCGGAATCAACCTTCAGCCTATATGCTTCAGGCTCCATTGTTTTATCAGTAACAAGACGTATTGACGCACCTTTCTTTCCTGTCATTTCCAGATTGACACCACTGAAGTCTCTATAATCGGATATAAAAGTTTCAGCCACATTCCTCTGTAACTTATTATCTACATAGATTCCGGCTCCACTATTCAGGGTATATGAACCATTACCTGTCACCAACTGTTCAGGTGCAGGTAATATATTAACGTTCTGCGCCATAGCTCCCCCTAAAGAGGAAACTATGGCGAGAGCTATAGCATAACCTATTTTTTTCATCACAATCATTATTGGGTGATAGTTTTCGTATGTTTATTTTCTAACGCTTACACCTATCTCATTTATATTTACTACAGAAGGAGTTCCATTTACAGAAACGGCATCCAAGCGTATAAATTTAATACCGTCCGCTCCTTCTATAGATACAATCTGAGGAATAGGATTATTCATTATATTACTGAACTCACAGTCTTTCTTCAATGTCTTCCAGTTTTTGCCATCAGAACTTACAGAGAAAGAATATTTGAAAGCCATATCAGGTTTTGCTTCTGCCTTGGATGGTGCATAAGTAAATGCAGAAAGTGAAACCTTCTTTCCAAGGTCGATTACAAGCGGTGAATTAGAAATAACTTTCCAACTATCACGTGGCAGACTGTTCCATTCCTGATTTGCTGCATCATCTGAAAGCGGCTTTGCATAATAAGCTGCTACATTGCATATATTTGCAATATTTCTTGAAGCCTTGATAGTGACACGAATTCTCTCTGCCTCAACTGCCGGGAATCTGAACATTCTCTTATAACCTATAGTAGTTCCATAGGCAACAGTCTTCCATGCTCCGTCTGTGAATACTTCCACATCAACCTCCTCTACTCTCTGCCCCTTAGAGATATCTTCCTGGAGCATTACCACATTAATCTCAGAATTATCTTTTATCACATATTCTTTCTGCTGTCCCTGAGCTGCTTTCCAAAGTTCATTACCATCAATCACCTTATTTTCAGCAAAAGCTTCATCAAGATAAGCCCTGAACTCCTTTAGTCTGTTCACATCAGCTTCATTTATAAGTCCTCTTGTGTCAGGAGGAATATTCAGAAGCAGTACTGAGTTATAACCTACAGACTGGAAATAGATATCAGTAAGATGCTTCAGTGATTTCACTTTGCTGTCCTGATTCTTATGGTAGAACCATCCCGGACGGATAGATACATCCACTTCAGAAGGATACCAGAACAATTCCTTCGCTTTAGCAAGAATATCTCTACCCCCAAGGTCTTTAGCCTTACCATATACACCAAGAGCCTTGTTGTTTTCAGCAGCACGTGCATATACACCCGGTGTAAGAACAGTTGCACTCCATTCTGTTTCACGACCAATACCTTTTTCATTACCTACCCAACGCACGTCATCACCCATAATGGCTGTAACGGCCTTAGGCTGAAGAGCTCGTATGGTAGAATAGAAAGCATCCCAATCGTAAACCTGCCTCTTACCGTTAGGTCCCTCGCCATTTGCTCCATCAAACCATACCTCATGCACTTCACCATAGTTGGTGAGCAGTTCTGTAAGCTGCTCAATGAAGAATTTATTATATGCAGGTGAGTCGCCATAACATTCAGCATTTCTGTCCCATGGTGAAAGATATACTCCAAACTTCATGCCGTATTTATCGCAGGCCTGACGCAATTCCTTCACCACATCTCCCTTACCGTCTTTCCAAGGAGAAGATTCAACGGAATGTTTAGTAGTCTTTGTAGGCCAAAGGCAGAATCCATCATGATGTTTGGCTGTTATGATAACCATCTTGAACCCCGCATCCTTAAGAGTGCGCACCCACTGTTCCGCATCAAGTTCTGTAGGATTGAACAGAGCCGGGTCTTCCTTTCCGTCTCCCCATTCACGTCCGGTAAATGTATTTATACCGAAATGCAGGAAAGCCGTAAGCTCCATCTTCTGCCATTCAAGTTGCTGTGGAGTCGGCACCAGTCGCGAAGCCATATCAATTTTCTGCTCAAAAGTTATACCTTCCGGAAATTCCAGATGTTTTGTGTAGTATTCTTCCTGAGTAGCACACGATGAAAATGGAAGAATAAGTGATGATATAGCCAATGAGTATAGTATATTATTCAGTCTCATTTGAAATTATTTTTTTAACCACTTATTTTTATTTTCAAAACGACGAAGCATTTTACCATAAACGACGAAACCTTTTAAATAAAATGACTAAGCGTTTTTATAGAATATACAAATTATAAAGAAAGGCGGGGCACGTGATATGAACATATCATGTTCTCCGCCAGACTTTTATCTTTTAATTAATAGAATATTGATTTGTTATATGGTTTACCATGGTCACTATATGTATTATCAATATAGAAACGTATCCAGTCAATTTCCATACGTGGTACAGGAGAATTAGACCAGTTATAGTTATCTGCACGTACAATATCTGTAGTCAAATGCTGGAATGATGTAGCATTTGGCTCTGCTTTGTGTAAGAACATCATAGACAAGATATAATATAGTCCTTCCGTATTAATCTGATCAGAGAACGGCCATCTTGCTCCATTATCTATACACATTTGTTCTGTTAGCTTAAGCGTCTCTTGACCATTGATACCCATTGTAACTGTAGAATTATCAATCCATTCCATCCAATAAATATTGAAATCCTCCAATTTATTTGCAAAATTTTGGACTCCGCCTGTTGTTGGATGGTATTTATCACCGCTTCCTGGAGTTGTACTACCTATATGATACGTCATTTCTACATTATTTGGCAAATTTTTAGAATTATTCTCCATTACATCAATTTCTCCGAAATCTGGCCATCTATTCCATTTTATATCATTTGAAACCTGCTTATTACCTTGTAACCAAATACCAGGAAGCATACCTGTATTCTTACACCCTCTTATTCTTGCTCTTGTTTCAATACGCATACCTGGATATATTCTTACATTCTGTGGCGCCCATTGTGAAGCACCAGGATTATCTTCTTTATGCTTATTGGCATAGAATGCAGATGTACCGAAATTCTTTTCAGCTCCATGAGCTGATGTTTCTTGTACCTTAGTCTTTTCCTTTAAAGTTATCATTCTAAGATAACCTTCGTCAGTAACCCATCCGTATTTAGAGTTATCACAGCCACCAGCAGTCTGTATGGCTTCTGTAGTCTGATCTGCAAAACATGTAGGATATCGGTCACTTGTATAACCCATTTGTCCTGTCTTTTTTGTTATACATGAAGGGATACAATGAAACTCATAAGCTCTATAAAATTTCCATTTACCTTCCGGCAACACATTTCCGCTGTTTGGATGAGGGTCACCTTCCTTCATTATCTTGTAATAAGTTTGTCCCCATGTCTGTACTGCCTTTTCATTTTTCTCAGAAACGAACATTTGATCAGGATCTTCATACAGATAACGTTCATCACGAACTTCATAAGAATCAAGACCTTTATGCGCATCCGGTCTATTAATCTTAAACTGAGAAGTAGCTAACGGATATTTCTCTGATGCACAATTAAGTATCAATGTCAAAACCTCATCTTCAGTAGTATTTTTATCACTTACCATTGTTATTACCTCACTTTCCACAGAAGTTTCTCCTGCTGGAATAATCATTTCCTCTGGCAGATTATTATATCTATCTCTTTCTCCATCTTTTGGAGATATACTAATAGTCAAATCTTCAGCTGAAGGTGTGTCTATGGTGGCAGTTAGAACAAAAGTTCTTCCTTCACGCACTGTATTATCAGAACTGTTCTTAATTGCAAAAGTTATATAATGATAATCAGACACTGTAAATGTTTGTGACGGATTATTCAATTTATAACTGCGAACAAAAGCACTCAATGTAACAAAATGTTGAGAAGAGATACCTTCCTTTATAACAGGTACAGACACAGTTTTTGTCTTTTCACCTTTACTAAAGGTCACATTAGAAGGAAAATTCTCAAATAGAACAGCAGGTTTTTCAATATCTGAACTCTGCAAGCTAAGTTCTATATTGAAATCTTCATTTGATATCTCACTTTTTTCATCTGTTACAGAAAAAGTAATATCCAAGTTATCTCCCATTACCAGATTACTATTGGCAATAGTCATGGTCAAGTCCACTGGTTCAGGTAATGCTCCAACAGTAGCATCATCTTTACAGCCAACCATAAGACTAGCCATAATTATAGCAGAGAAACTCCATATTTGTTTAATACATGTTTTCATTGTTCAATCTTTTTAAGTTTGTTTTGTATTGAAGAAACTTAAGCCCCCCAGCACGTCTCTTCAAATAATCACCTCAATAAAACTTATAATCTTTTATTTATTCCCAACCTGGATTTTGTTTTAGTTTCTTATTCAAAGCCAATTCATCCGGTGAAATTGGCAACAGATAATCTCTTCCCGGATTAAACTGATAACCATTAGGTAAAAGAGCCTGTAATGGATCCATCCATTTATTATTATCTATCAACACTCGTTTTAGGGCATCGGCTGTTTCCTGTACACTTGTATTAAATGATTTATACAAAACGCCATCTTCACCTAAATAAGCACCTTTGCCTCTCTTGTTTACAATAAGTTTATGTGCTCCCCAACGCATCAGGTCATCAAATCTAAATCCTTGCAAGGCTAATTCTGAACGACGTTCACGTCTGATTTCCTGAAGGTTTGCAGATATTTCATATCCAAAATCTGAGAAATTAGGATCTTTACCCATCTCAGACGGTTTGATATAAGTTACTCCTGCTCTTTCTCTTAATACCTTAATAGTTTTATTAAGTACATCATCTGTACACAGGTCAAGTTCTTCTGCTGCTTCTGCATAATCTAGTAACGCCTCTGAATATCTTATTATCGGTAATCCTGTATCCCAGAAAGATGAATTGGTATAAGTAGTATCAACACCCAAAGCTGTATGATAACCAGTAATATTTCTAGCATTACCATCTCCTGTCAAATATGGTGAAAGTATCTCAGAATTTGATTTCTTTATTTCATCTGACTCTCCTGTCTGATATTCTTTTACACACATTGGTCTGGTTACAGTAGCAGATCTAAACTTGTGACCTGTACTCATTACTGTTTCTGTAAGACGAGGATCACGATTCTTGAATGTTTCATTGAAATCCTTATACTTAGCATCGTTCGGATTTATAAAAGTTCCGTCAGCATTCAAATAGTTATCAACAAGAGATTGTGATAAACCCGCAGCGCCATCACTGTCAACCACACCAGAAGCTAACAATGTTGTAACGCTGTGATAAACACCTTCTGCTACAGAATATTTTCTCCAGAAAAGGACTTCCGGCACTTTTGAATAATCCTGCTTATTAAAAAGATTGGCAAAAGCATCAGCACCAGACTGAGCGCCAAAAGGATCATTATCTTTTGTATTAAGCTCGATTCCTGCTTTAAACAGTTCATCACCCCATATCATCACCTGTTCAAAGGAATACTGTGATTCATTTGTTTCAGGAGCAAAAGCATCGTTAGCATGATACTTTTCCCAACTACCTTCATATAGAGCTACATTCATTGCCAGAACCATAGCTGCTTCCTTATTTATTCTCAAGCCACTGTAAACCGAGCGTGAATGAAGAAGATTCTTAGCCTGTTCCAAGTCACTGAGGATGAATTTAGCAACTTCGTTACGTGGTTTCTGTTCTATCTGAAGTCCTTCTACTGTTGCATTACCGTCCCAAAATGAATCCATAATAGGAATATTACCGAAACGCTTCAACAAATAGAAGTGCCAATATGCTCTAATAAAATGTGCTTCACCCTTCAATGAACGAATATTATCATTCTCATCAGCCTCATCTATTACATAATAATTGAAGAAATAATTAATGTCACGTAAATTCTGATAGCCTGTTGACCATTCAGTTGAGCCACTAAATGCAGTATATTCACCATTAAGTCTTGTATCATATTTCTCAGACAATATATTATCACTATTTTTGTCTTCTCCTCTAACTCCAATTCCATATTGTGTATTGGAAGGAAGAGCTATATACATACCATTAATATAGCTACGAACCTGATTTTCTGTAGAAAGATAGGTCTCATTATTTGGTTCTGTCAATGGCATACGGTCCAGAAAATCCGAACATGATGTAGCAAAAGTTCCGGCAGCCATCAACATCATAAATATTGTTTTTTTCATATTGTCAATTATTTAGAAAGTTAAATCAATACCAAATACAAAATTACGGTTCATAGGATATACCTTAGCGTTACCGTTCTGCTTAAGAGGAGTAGTTAAACCTGGAGCTGTTTCATTACTACCACCAGCCCATGTATTAACCTGGTTGATTGTTTCTGGATCAAATGCATCTGGCAGGTTATCAATTGTAAACAAGTTATCACAAGTGAAATATACCTTCAGATTTTCAAGTCCCAATGTCTTTGCAACATTTTTCTGGAATGTATATGACACCATAAGATTTTTCATACGCATATAAGCAGCATTCATCAAGTATTTTGTAGTATTATATCCAGTATTCACCAACCAGTCTGTATCTCCACCACCTGTTGTCGCGTCAGTCAATCTTGGCAAATAGCCATCAGGTTTAGTATATGAGAAATGGTCCAAGTGATCTTTAAAATAGTTTCTACCACCATAGAGATATGTACTACCAGCCATCGGGAAGTCACGTTTTGCCACACCTTGTAAAAGAGTTGAAACTTCAAATCCCTTATATCCTACATTTAGATTAATACCAAATGAATATCTAGGGGTAGTGTTACCTATAATTCTCAAATCGCCGTGATCAGCCAGCGTACCATTTCCTGGATCTACCTTACCGTCACCATTCACATCAACATATTTGATATCTCCCGGCTGCCATTGTGAAGCAGGCTTAAAGAATGAAAGATCTGTGTTCTTAAGATAATCATCTATTTCTTTATTTGACATAAACAAATCATCAGCTACATATCCCCAAATATCACCTATATCCATTCCTTCATAATAACCTTTGTTACGGTCAAGACCTGTATGGTTATTATAGATAATACCTTCAGGATTATTATACTGGGTAATAACTGCTTTATAATCGAATACATTAAAACCAATACCATAGCTAAATCCACACTTCAGTTCATCCTGCCAGTTTACAGAAAGTTCCCAACCTCGGTTACGAAGAGTCGCATTATTCACCTTTGCACGGTCCTCAGGAATGATACCGCTTATTGAAGGAATAGCCTCAGCCGGACCAATCATATCACGTGTCATACGCTGATAAATATCAGCAGTCACTGTAAGTCTATTATCAAACATTGTCAAGTCAATACCTAGATTGGCATTATCAACTTTTTCCCATGTAATATATGGACTTATCATTTTTGGAGTAAGAGCTACAGTTCCTTTTGATATTGATCCATCTGAAGCCCCAGGCAAAAGCCATGCATCCTGATGTGCAGAGTTAAGAATCATTGTTCCAAGATAATCATAGAATCCGGCACCATTCTGATTACCAAGACGACCATATGAAAGACGTACTTTCAACTGCGAAATAGGAGTATTAAGTTTCTGGAAATATTCTGTACGTGCGATATCATAACCTCCTGAGAATGAAGGGAAGAATCCCCATCTATGTCCAGGTGCAAATCTTGAGGAGCCATCATAACGTCCACTGAATTCAAGGAAATATACATTCTGGTAGTTCCAGTTCAAACGTGTAAAGAATCCCATTGTAGACCAGTGATTACGTGTATCACCAGCATAAAGAACTCCATTTGCATTATTAAATGAGAAAATATCTTCACTCAGCATCCCGTCCTTATATGTAAATCCATTTGAATTTTCCTGAAGTTCCATCTGGTAACCGGCCATTGCCTTAAAGAAATGGTCACCCCACTGGTTTGTATAAGAAGATGAAATACTTGGCGATAAATAATAGTTGAACAAATTACCTTTAGTATAAGAACCGAATTGCGAATTCTTCCATGTCATACCTGGATATTGATATCCTTGCTTACCTCCAGTAATAGTCTTAACGGTACCGTTGTACAAAGATGTTTTAGGGAATCCCATCACAAAATCATTATTTTCAACATCCATACGGATTTTCATTTCACCAACAATATCCCATCCTTTAAGAGGAGTAATAGTTGCAGACATAGACATAGCATCAGAGATTCTATTCTGGTTATATTTAGTATTCTGCATATACAACATCTCATTCCATTCCGGCATATTATAATTATCAACAGGAAGTTTTGTTACCTGAGTAGGGTATCTGTCAGCAATTGTTCCATAGAAGATTGTCTGATTTGCCATAGGACGCTTAATCATATTAAGCGACAAATTATTGTTGAAATTAAATTTCAACCAATCATTCGCATTAAACTGCAATTTAGTATTTACGTTATACTTACTGATATTATCTTCTACGTGATCCATCAAACCGTCCTGATAAGTATATCCAAGTCCGATATAATAAGTAATCTTATCAGAGCCACCAGATATATTCAAATTATGAGAGTGACGAAGAGCATTATCTTTAAAATAATAATCAAACCAATCAGTATTAGCGTATTGGCTATAATATGTTGATGCCCATCCGTCACCAGCCTGATTAGCATCAATACCAGGGAACTCTGCTGAATATGGATTATTCATAAAACCTTTAATACGTTCTATTGCCTGATCAGAAAACAATGCAGTCTGTCCTGTATTAGTTCTCATCTCATTTATATAACCGGCAAATTCAAGTGAATTCATACTAGTTGGAACATTTATCGGAGAACTAAAACCAACTGTTCCACGATAAGTAACACGAGCCTTACCACTCTTACCACTTTTAGTTGTAACCAATACAACACCATAAGCAGCACGGGCACCATATACAGCCGCTGCAGAAGCATCTTTCAATACAGAGATACTTTCGATGTCTGCCGGATTAACATTCTGCATGCTCTGTTCCACACCGTCAACAAGCACGTATGGCTCGCCACCGTTGATAGAACCGATACCACGGATATTGAACTTGATTTCAGCACCCATTTCACCACCGACGCCATCAGCTGATGCATCTGAAGCGAAGTTCAAACCGGCAACGTTACCTTGAAGTGCGCTAGTAAGGTCAGTTACAGGACGATTTACAATGGCATCCTGATTTACTGTAGCCACAGCTGCAGTAATAGTATTACGCTTCTGTGTACCCATACCTACCACAACAACTTCTTCCAATACCTCGCTATCTTCTTTCAATACGAGATTATTGCCTGTAAGTTTATTGATTTTCACTTCAAGAGTAGCATAACCAACATAGCTAACTACTAAGGTTGTTCCAACCTTCCCTTGTAAAGAGAAGTTACCATCCATGTCTGTAATGGTACCATCATTAGTTCCTTTAACCATAACAGTAGCACCAATTACGGTCATACCGGTTTCATCGACCACCGTTCCGGTAATAGTTCCGGACTGGGCAAACACTTTTGCAGGGAGCAGCATGCACATTATTAATAGCATGCATAGAAAACTGTACGTTTTGTGTTTTTGCATAACATTAATATTAAATTAAACTATTTTTTTGACATCACAAAATTAGATTTTAGAGAGAAGTATATGGTTCAAAAACAGTCAAACTATAGTCCAAAATTAAACAATTGAAGATTTATGGAGTTTAAAAGCGTATTTTTTGAGATTTAATATTATCTTTGTTTTCGTTAATCGAATATTTTAATATGTACCATAAATATAATATGAGACTCCTGAAACTACTGATAATAGCTTTTATACTATTAACTCATAATATAGTTTTAGCGGATAATAATGAAGAGCACTATTACTTCAAACAAATACAATTGTTTGATGACATGACTTCATTCATCAACCAGATTCATATAAATACAGAAAATGGGATATTATGGATTGCCACACCAGAAGGTTTAATTAGATTCGACGGGAAACTAAGAAAAAGATACTCACACGTCAACAACAATCAAAGTTCAATACCCGGAGAAAACGTCACAAAAATAATAGAGGACAAAAATAATACTATGTGGGTTCTTACATCTGGAGGCATTGCCAAATACTCAGCAGAATACGATAATTTCACAATTCCCCAAATAGACAATAAAAATATAACAGCTTATTCTGCATGTTTGATAGAAGACGGCATATTGTTCGGGGGGAACAATCGGATTTACAAATACAGTTACGATACAAGAAACTTTGAAGAAGTATGCAAATTAGAGACTAAGAGTAATCTAATGTTCAATTCCATTATCAATCTCGGCAATGGTAAGATTCTGTGTGCCAGCAAATGGTATGGACTCATTATGATTGATCTAAATACAGGGTTACAAGTCAAATCAGACTTCGACAACTTTTCCACACACCCGATGGCTTTCATTAAAGACTCAAAAGAAAGGCTATGGTTATCTGACTTCAATCAAGGTCTGAAATGCTTCGACACCAAAGGCAAATTAATACATCACTATACCGTAAATAATTCAGAATTAAGCAATAATATAATTCTTGATATAAAAGAAATTAACAACAATATATGGTTAGGTACAGATGGAGGAGGCATAAATATACTTAATCCGGAAACCGGAGAAATAAAAGTAATGCAACATATCTCAGGCGATGTCCATTCATTACCGGTAAACACTATAACATGTTTATACGGCAATGGATATGAGAATATATGGGCGGGAAGTACAAGAGGAGGACTGATATACATAAAAAAAGTAAAAATGGTACATTATGGTGAAACTGTATTAGGTCACGACAAAGCACTTAGCCACAAATCAGTATTGACATTATCATATAATAATGGAAGACTCTTATGGATAGGAACAGACGGTGGAGGAATAAACTCGTTCAATATTTCCGATGAAACCTTCAGACACTACGAAACTACATGGGGAGATCAAGTATCATCTATATGTGATATTTCAGACGATAAAATACTTGCATCGGTATTCTCAAAAGGTATATACTACTTAGATAAATCAAGCGGTAAAAAAACGCCATTAATTATAGAAGATGAGAAACTGAATAATTCATTATTCAATAGCGGAAAATCAGTATTGCTTCGTAAATACAAAAACAGCATTCTCCTGTTAAGTAATGACTTATACAAATATAATATTGACACACAAAAAATCGACACTATACAATACGAAGGAGGCACACGTGACAATGAAAGCCTTTACTGTTTCTCGGAAGATGACAGAAACCTATACATTAATGACCAACACTCGATATACAAACTTAAAAAAGATGATGACAAATTATACAGAATCTTATCTGTCCCGTTCAAAATAAAATTCCAATCCGTTGACAGAGACAAAAACGGAACATTCTGGATTGGAACGAATAACGGACTTCATTCATGGATAGAAGGACAAAAAGAAATGTCGCACAAAAACACACCATTGTTCACAAAAGTCAATACTGTAATATGTGACACTTTGGGAAATGTGTGGGTAGGTGCAGAAAAGAGACTATTCGTATATCAACCTATAAGAGATAAAATTATAATGTTTGACGAGTCAGACGGTGTACTGCCAAACGAATATTCAAGGATGGCATATGCTCATATTTCAGAAAACAGAATGTTTATAGGAGGAACAAACGGACTTCTATATTTGAACACTGATGTTATAAATAATCCGGAAATACATGAATCCAATCACAATATATATATCACAGACTTCATTATCAATGGAGAAAATAAAAAATATAATATAAAAAACGGTAAAATCAGTATTCCATGGAACAGTAAGAATATACGCCTTAGAGTAACCGTTAGCGACGGGGACATATTAAGCAATAAATTATATACATATAATATAAACGGAATAATAAGAGAAAGCTTTAACCCTGAAATGTATGTTCCGGTACTTAATCCGGGAACATATCACATCAAACTTACTTGCGATTTTAAAGACGGGAATTATATCAAAGACTATCCGCTTCTGACTTTAATTGTATTACCACCATGGTACAAAACTTGGTGGTTCCTGTCATTATGTATAATATTTTCTTTGGCAGTTATAGTAGGCTCTTTCATGTATTTTATCCGTAAGAAAGAGAACAAGATGAAATGGATAATGAAAGAACACGAACAAAAGATATATGAAGACAAAGTAAGATTTCTTATCAACATAAGTCACGAGCTGAGAACACCGTTGACTCTTATACATGCACCATTAAACAGAATTTTAAAAGGTCTTGAAAAGGATTCTCCGATATACGAATCACTCCTGAAAATATACAAACAGACAAACAGGATGAAAGAAATAATAAATATGGTTCTTGACATGAGGAGAATGGAAACAGGCTATAATACACTTATTCTGAAAGAGCAGGACTTTAATTCGTGGTTGCAGGATGTATGCACTGATTTCAATGATGAATGTTCTATAAAAAATATAACTCTGACTGTAAACACAGATAACGAAATCGGAAAGCTGTCTTTTGATAAGAACAAATGCACGATTGTATTAACCAATCTGTTATCAAATGCTTTGAAGCATAGTCCGGAAAATACCTCAATCACTGTAACTTCCCAATTAAATAAAGAAGAAAATACAGTCAAAGTAACTGTTTCCGACCAAGGAGCAGGGATTAAAGACGAAGATATAAACAGACTATTTGAAAGATTCTACCAAGGCAAAAACGAAACCGGTGGTAGCGGAATCGGTTTATCCTATGTCAAGGCAATAGTTGAACAACATGGAGGAAAAATCGGAGCTTATCAGAACAGTGATAAAGGCGCATCATTCTTCTTTGAAATACCAATATTAAGAGGTAACGAAGAGACACTGGCATGTAAACCCAAAGAATACATAAACGAAATCTTAGGCAATGACAACACCGACAACATAGTTTTTGATAACGGCAACGAGGTAATTGAAGACAAAAAGATTCTGTTTATTGACGACAACAGGCAACTTACAGAATTTATGGCTGAAGAAATGAAGCATTATTATAAGGAAATAATCACAGCCAACAGCGGTAAAGAAATTCTTGATAAAATCCAGTCCATTAATCCTGATATTATAATAAGTGATGTCATGATGCCGGATATGAACGGATTTGAGCTATGTAAGGCTGTAAAACAAGACATTAGTATCAGCCATATACCGGTAATCCTGCTTACTGCTATGGAAGACGAGCAAAGCAAAAGCTATGGATATAAGGTAGGCGCAGACGCATACATGTCAAAACCTTTCCGCACAGAAGAGCTTAAATCGGTTATAAACAGTATAATATACAACAGGAAGAAAGCCAAGGAGCATTATCAAAATTTTGGGATACTGCCGGAACCTACCAACGAAACATTCAGTTTGGCTGACGAAAACTTCCTGAAGAAACTTAATAAAGTAATATTCGACAACATTGACAATCCGGCTCTTGACATCAACCTGATATGTAGCGAAATGGCCATGAGTAGGACATCACTATATACAAAACTGAAAGTCCTTACAGATATGGGTGGAAATGAATACATAAACAAACTAAGAATGGAGAAAGCTATCACACTAATGTCTTCTGGACAATACTGCGTAAATGAAATAGCAGCAATGGTAGGTTTCAATACTCCGAGATATTTCAGTACGGCATTCAAGCAATATACCGGACTTACACCTACACAGTTCAAAAGCCAAAACAACGAAAACAAGGAATAGAACCGCGACAAACCGCCGTTCGCAGACAGTTCATTTCACGTTCATTCCGTGTTCACAGAACGTTCACTGAACGCCCGGTGAACACGGAATAAACATATATTGGAGTTCCAAAATAATAAAAAACATTAAAAGAAAGAGAGAAAACTATTCATCAGTTCGTTTTAATAACAAATATTGTTATATTTGCGGACGAAAGTTACATCAATCCCCCCAAATAAGGATGTAACCGCCTCAATAAGACCTTATAATCTATAGGGCTATTCTTTGTGCCCGTCTATAAAGTATTTTAAATCCAACTGTATTTTGAGAAAAGTAATCAGGGATTAATATATCCTTCCTATTTTTTACCGCCAGGTCCATAGACATGGTACATGGTATGTTACTATAATTCCGAATACATTTTTTAATTCCATAAAACAAGAAATCATGAATACTTTTTTTAAAAGCACAGTTTATGCTGCCTTTGTCGGCCTAACAATTTTTTCATCATGCTCTGACGAGATAAAAGACTTTACCGTTAAACCTGACGGAACAGAACAGGGGGACGGAAGTGCAACTACAGCAGAAACAAAAAATCTTATCATCAATGCAACCGCTACAGGAAAGAAATGGGTAGTAGAAGATGTTATTTATGTAGGAAGTCCTTCAGCTGCAGAAAACGAAGTAACTATTGACAATCAGAGTTCTGGCTTTACCAAATTCACTGTAAGCAAAATAGGTGAAGGTGCGACATCAGCTTCATTCGAGGGAGAAATACCGGCAAACCTTTCAGGAAAGAAACTTTTAGTATTTTATGGCAATGCGGCAGATATGAAAGTAGCAGCTTCGAAGGTCACTTTAGACCTCGCCTCACAAAACGGCACATTGATGAGTGCAACAGCAGACTATACAGAAGAAGAAAGCATTAATGCAACTTTCAGTGTAGAAAATGCGAGTGCTGAACTTAAAATACAGACAACAGACGTTTCAGGTCTGACAGAAGCCACATTGAGTTTCGATGAAAGTTCTGCAATGGGATTCACCAGTTCGAAAGAATTTACCGCTGATGGTGTTGGCACATATACTATGCAGAAAAGCATGAATGCGGCTCTAACTGCTGGAGAAAACAATGAATACACAATCAGTTTTATTCCTACAGTATCGGAAACTCCTGCAAAAATGAATATTTCTCTTAAGGCAACTAAAGAGTCAGGTGACTACACTTACAAGACAAAAAAAGAGATTTCTTCATCAAGCAATTATGATGTAGAAATAAAATCTGAAAACGTTGATAATAGTTTATTTGGTGCAGGAACTGAAGAAAGTCCTTATATCATTGATAATGTGGATAAGTTCATGGGTATGACTGAAACTACAGATAGGTTTTATCAATTATCAAGAGACTTGGACTTCACTGGTATAGAATTTACTCCAATTGCTACATTTGCCGGAACATTTGATGGTAATGGAATGACTATTTCAAACTTGACATTCACAGTAGGAGATGGTAACGGAGGTATTTTTGTTGAAAATACTAGTACAATAAAGAATTTGAATGTAGCTGATGTTACAGTAACAAAAACCGGTAGTTTTGCATCTAACAATCCAAGTGTAGGAATACTTACTGCTTCAAATAAGGGAACTATTGAAAATTGTTCTACTAATAATTCTTCAATTACAGCTACAATATCTAATGCTGGAGGAATAGGAATCTTATCTGGTGAAAATTCATCAAATATTAGATATTGTAAAGTAATAGGCTCTTCTATAATTGATATTAACGGAAGTGCACAATGCTTTGTAGGAGGATTGGTAGGTAAATGTACTGGCGGGGAAATAATATTCTCTTATGTTGAAAATGCAGATATTAATCATAATATTACCAATATGTCCGGTTCTGCCATTGGAGGATTGATAGGGCAATGTAATATTAGTATAGAAGGGTGTTATGCAAAAGCTTCGCTATATTCAGGCTCCTCTCAAACAACATCTTTAGGAGGTTTTATTGGAGTTTCTTTTAATGGTAATCCTCTTAACATAAAAGGATGCTTCTCAACAGGTGATATAGAAATTACTGGAACAAGTAATAATATTTCAGGTTTTATAGGCAACTTTACAGGAAACGGTAAGAGAGACATATCATATTGTTATACTACAGTAGATACAAAAAATAAAGGAGGGGCATTCATATTATCAAGTAGTACGAAGGCAGAGTGTAAAAACTGTTACTACACACTGTCTACTGGACAAACGACTACATCACCTATTAACGGGACAGAAAAAGTCGATGCAGAAACATTGCGTGGAAAATCCACAAACTTTAACGATGCGTTAGATTGGGCAGACTACCAATTCGTAGCCGGTACTACAGATACAGAACCATTAATCATTCAAAAAAAATAATTAATCAATCCTATTCCACATACAGGTTTTGCAAGCTCTTAAATTAAGGACTTACACTACCTGTATGTTTTGACCTTAATAATTTACACAGGCATGAAAAGACTCTTCTATACCGTTGTAAGTTGCATATTACTATCAGCCACAGACATATATGCTTCACAACCTGAAAGCTACGTCCCTACTCAGGAAAACCTGAAAGCAAGACAGGAATTCAGCGACAGCAAGTTCGGCATTTTCCTCCACTGGGGTATCTACAGTATGTTCGGACAAGGCGAATGGTACTTGCAGACAGGAGGATTGGACTGCCATGAATACGCGAAGGCTGCTTCAGGATTCTATCCTTCAAAGTTCGATGCTGAAAAATGGATATCAGCATTCAAAGATGCAGGAGCAAAATACATCTGCTTCACGACCAGACATCACGACGGATTCTCAATGTTTGATACTCAATATTCTGATTATGACATCATTGATGCAACTCCTTTCAAGAGAGATATAGTAAAAGAACTTGCAGATGAATGTGCACGACAGGACATAAAACTGCATCTCTACTATTCTCACCTCGACTGGACAAGGGAGGACTATTACCCTCTTGGTAAAACAGGGCATAAGACAGGCAGGAAATCGCACGGGAAATGGGACACTTATTATTCTTTCATGAACAACCAGCTGACAGAACTGCTTACAAACTATGGTCCAATTGGAGCAATATGGTTCGACGGAATGTGGGATCAACCAGAGAATTTCGACTGGCATTTGGAAGAGCAATATGCACTGATTCACAAACTCCAACCGGCTTGTCTTATCGGTAACAATCATCACAAAGCTCCTAAGCCTGGAGAAGATTTCCAGATGTTCGAGCGTGACCTTCCAGGAGAAAATACTGCCGGATTTTCCGCAGATTCAAAAATAGGCAACCTGCCATTGGAAACATGTCAGACCATGAACGGAATGTGGGGATATAAGGTAAAAGACTTAAACTATAAATCCTCAAAAGAGCTTATCCGACTATTAGTGAGAACTGCAGGTAAAGGTGCAAACTTGCTTATAAACATCGGCCCACAACCAAACGGAGAAATACCGGAACTGGCACTCGACAGGCTGAAAGGCATGGGCGAATGGCTTAAGAAATATGGAGAAACAATATATGGTACAACTGCCGGCGATATTATGACTGCAGAATGGGGTACAACAACACGAAAAGGTGACAAACTGTATGTACACATTATAGCTGATAAAATGCCACAGTTCATCACTCTTCCACTGAAACAGAAAGTTAAGAAGGCCATACTTTTTGATTCACAAGACAAAGTGAATATGGAGAGAATAAAAGGCGGTGTGGTACTGCATACTTCGGAACTTAAGCCATCTACAGACTGCATTATAGAATTGACTTTAAACTAATTATAAACCTAAATATCTAAAGAAATGAACAAAACAATCAAAGAACAGAAGCCTATGTATGAGGTTCCACAAATTACAGTAATTGATATTGAAATAGAAGGCTGCATCATGACCGGTAGCCAAACAGGAGGAACAGTAAATGACTACTCTGGTGGCGTATGGGGTGAAGCATGGGTTGACAACAAATAATTAACACTTAAAATTTAAAGCTATGTTCATAAGACAGACAAAATACATTTTACTTTTCACAATATGTTCTGTATTATTCTCATCATGCAATGATGAAATGGAAATAGTAAATTCTCCTGCAGATACAGAACAGGGCACAGAGAACACTGACAATGATAAAACTGAGATTGTTTACAAAACTCTCGTTATCACAGCATCTGCCAACGGTACAGCTACGCGTACTTCGTACGAAGAAAACGGAAATACCATAAAGGCTTACTGGTCTGAAGACGATTTTATATATGTAGGTTCTCCAAATAAAGAATTGGCCGAAGAGGTTAATATCAATGCTGAAAATTCAGGATTTACTAAGTTTGCGCTTAAAACCTTAAGTCCGGACAAAAAGACCGCTTCTTTCGAGGGTACAGTGGCTGTAGCTCAGAATGTAACAAAGATTCTTGCTTTCTTCGGTGATGCAAACTATATAAAAGTCAACAATGAAGAAGTAAAACTTAACTTTGAAACTCAGAGTCAGAGTATAAATATACTGAACGACATCGAAAAATATGAGTTGATGACTGCTTCAGCCGAATTGTCAGCTGATGAAACACAAAATATATCCCTTGCATTCAATCATGAGAATGCAGTTTTCAAACTAAATGTTGGTGCAGTAAGCAACGTAGAAAAGTTTAACGAACTTACAATAAGTTTTCCAGACAATCAGGAACTGGGTTTCTACAGCAATGTTACTATTAAAGCAGACGGAACAAAAACTTTCGGTTCTCCTGTAAACAGCCTTAAAGTGATACTTGGTGACGGTAAAGGTTCAGGAGCAGAGTTCAGCGCATATTGTCTGCTACGCACTACTGAGATTTCCGCTGCAAGTAAGTTCAACATAAAAGCGATAGAAAGTAAAGCTTCCGGAGATTATACTTATTCATATAATCTTAAAGTAAGTTCTCCTATAATAGAAAACAAATTCTATTATACACCAAAACTAAATCTTGCCATTGATAATACTTTAGCAGGAGAAGGAACTGAAGTATCACCATACATTATTGACAATGTAGAAAAGCTTAAAGGATTAAACAATACTTCAGGCATATACTATCAGTTATCAAGAGATCTTGATTTTACAAATATAGCATTTACTCCAATTCCTACATTTAACGGTACTTTAGACGGTAATGGAAAAACTATTTCAAACTTGACTTTCACTGTAGGAGATGGCAACGGAGGTATTTTTACTGTAAACAATGGTACTATTAAGAACTTGAATATAACTGATGCTACAGTAACAAAAAATGGTAGTTTAGATAATAATGGGGGAACAGGTATTCTTGTAGGTGTCAACAATAATAAAATCTCTAACTGTGTTATAAACAGTTCAGAATTAAGTGCAAGCCTTACGTCAATTGGGACTGACATTGGTATAGGGTTATTAGTCGGAACAAACAACACAGGAAAAACAATATCAGAATGTACTGTTAACGCATCTGATCTATCCATAAGTGGTTCAAAGAAGTGCTATGCTGGTGGACTTGTTGGCTACAATTTCACTGGAAATATTGAGTTTTCTTTTGTAAAATCAGCAACTAATATCACATACACATCAACAGAAGCTGAAGCTAACATAGGCGGACTAATCGGACGTAATAAAGGAGGAACAATTAAAGGATGCAGTACAAATATTAATATTATCACAAATGAACCTGATGTAACATTAAAAATAGCAGGATTTATTGGTGATGCTTTCTATGGGGGAACAACGACTATCGAAGGATGCTATACTACAGGAAGCCTTACATTTAGGGAAAAACAAACTTATGGTGGTTTTACCGGAAGTTTAGGCGGAGGAGGAACAAAGACTTTAACAAACTGCTATACATCAATAGAATTTAATCCAGAAACAGACCATGCATTCAGTTCATCAAGCAACGCTGTAAAAGCCACAAATTGTTATTTTATTAAAGGTTCTCAATCCACACCTATAACAAATGTTGAATCTGCTACTGCTAATGTTCTAAAAGGCAAACTAAGTACATTCAACAACCTTGGATGGGATAACTACGAATTTGCAATCGGCTCAACCGATGCAGAACCTCTGATTATCCAGAAAAAACAATAACCAATTTCTGATAATAAAATAAACTCAAGAAAAACTTCCTAAGCAACAGTACTGCTTAGGAAGTTAATAT
The DNA here is from genome assembly GCA_018884025.1 of Candidatus Phocaeicola faecipullorum. Taxonomy (GTDB): domain Bacteria; phylum Bacteroidota; class Bacteroidia; order Bacteroidales; family Bacteroidaceae; genus Phocaeicola; species Phocaeicola faecipullorum. Next base: position 51,551 of record JAHLFB010000123.1, on the reverse strand, counting down.
AAAAATGATAAAAACATACTCTATTTCACTTTCACATCTTTCACAAACAAGACTATAACTCATTAGGCCTAAACCCAATAAAAAAATCATCATGATAAAGAAAACACTCACACTAATTATCACATGCATATTCGGCATTTCATCTTTCGCCGGAAACAAAGTACCAAAAGTTATCCCCGCTCTGCAAAGCTGGAAAGGACAAAGCGGAGTATTCATGCCTGAGAAGACCGGAACTATTGTAATAAGCAAGAAGGATTCCAGTCTGCTCATGCAGACGGCTGCAATATTAGCCGACGACATGCAAGAAATGTTCGGATACGAATACAAAGTATCCGTCACTGAAAAAGCGAAGAAAGGTGACATCTCTTTATCATTAAACAAGAAAAAAGACCAGTTGGGCAACGAAGGTTATGAATGTTCAATAGGTACGAAAATAGAAATAGAGGCTGAAACCACTAAAGGTGTTTTTTGGGGTACAAGGACTCTGCTGCAGATGATGTATAACCAGCCCAACGGTCTTCAAAAGGGAAAGGCTACGGACTTTCCGAAATACCCTAACCGCGGATTTATGATAGACGTGGCAAGAAAGTTCTTTACTTTGGATTTCCTGAAAGACTACGTGAAGATTCTTTCATTCTATAAAATCAACGAACTGCAGATTCACCTGAACGACAACGGTTTCGTAGAATTCTCGGACAATGACTGGAACAAGACTTACTCTGCATTCCGTCTGGAGAGCGACAGATTTCCTGGACTGACCGCAAAAGACGGCTCGTACACTAAAGATGAGTTCCGCGAGCTGCAGATTATGGCCCAGCAGTACGGAATAAACATCATTCCGGAAATAGACGTTCCGGCACATGCTTTGGCTTTCACTCACTATAACCCGAAACTGGCTGCCGACAACAAGGAATACGGTGCAGACCATCTGGACCTCTACAAGAAAGAGGTTTACGACTTTGCAGACTCGCTGTTCGACGAATATCTGAGCGGAGAAAGTCCTGTTTTCATAGGTCCTGAAGTACATATCGGCACAGACGAATATAATCTGAAAGAGGCAGAACAGTTCCGCCGTTTTACAAACCATTATATCAGTCTGATAAAGAAATACGGCAAGACTCCGCGTCTTTGGGGTAGTCTTAACAAGATGAAAGGAGAAACAGAGGTTAATCTTGACGGATGCGTTGTCAGCGCATGGAACGCAAACTGGATGGATGTTAAAACATCGCTGGCAACTGGAGCAAAGGTGGTAAACCTGTGCGATTGGTTCCTCTACATAGTGCCTCACGTGAACTATTACCACGATTTCATGGAATATGAATGGCTGTACAACAACTGGAAACCGGAAATGATGAGAAAAGAGGAGAAGATAGAAACAGGAAATCCTAACTTCCTCGGAGCTATGCTTGCCGTATGGAACGACCATGTAGGAAACGGTGTGAGCCAGCAGGATGTACACGTGCGCTGCTTCCCTGCAATACAGCTATTGTCTGACAAACTGTGGAAAGGCGAAAACCAGGAGGCTGTGCCTTTCAAGGATTTTGAGGCTCTATGCAACACTACTCCGGAAGCTCCGGGAATAAATCTGATGGCAAAGGTTGAGAAACAGGGCAAACTTGTCGAGGACGGAAAAGTCCTGTCGCTGAACGGTAGCGAAACTGTAACAAACAGCGTCAAGGAAATAGGCTATCCGTATGCAGTGGAATTTGAACTCCGCACAAACAGCGTTCCTGCCATAGATGCCATCCTGTTCAAAGGTCCACATTCTGAACTTATAGCCAACTGGCATAACACAGGCAAGTTCGCTTTCCGCCGCGACGGATATGAATTCGTGTTCCACGACTACCGTATGCCTGCCGGAGAATGGACTAAGATACGCATAGAGGGTGATGTAAAAGGTACTACCCTATTCGTAAACGGAAAGAAAGCGGAAAGACTTGAAGGCCGCACACGCGAAGTCTATAACTTCAAGCATAACAGGAAAGACAAGTTCTGGTATCTTGAAACTTTAATATTCCCATTGGAAACCATAGGCGACAAGTATATGGGCTTCAAGGGAGAAATAAAGAATATTTCATACAGACACATGGAATATTAAGTTTACATTTATATAATCTTTTAAGAAGAAAGGCTTATATAGAAACCGTTACACGTACGTGTAACGGGTGGAACACAAACGTGTAACGAGCGCAACACGTACGTGCAACGAGCGTAACACGAACGTGTAACGGTTTCTTTTCCTATTCATTTTACGTCATTGAACGAAAATAAATAACAGAAACAAGCATGAGGAATGTATTATTGATTATATTTACCTTTGTTCTTTCCATTCCCATGGCTTATGCCATGGGAGAAAAGGATGAGTATAAACTTGTCTGGAAAGAGGATTTCAAGGGTAGGTCTATTGACAATGACAAATGGTCCAAGATAACTAGAGGAAAATCGGACTGGAACAAGTATATGTCATCTCACGAATCACTATACGAGATAAAAAAGGGAAAACTGATATTGCATGGGGTTGTAAATAACGGTATAGAACCGAACGACACTGCAAGATTCCTGACCGGAGGAGTATTTACCAAAGGTAAATTCACTATGCGACATGGGAAGGTGGAAGTCAGAGCCAAACTGGAAGCAGCACAGGGAGCATGGCCTGCCATATGGATGTTGCCGGAAAAAGGCAAATGGCCGAATGCGGGAGAAATAGATATTCTGGAAAGGCTTAACCACGATGATTTCGTGTATCAGACTGTACACACCTATTACACTCACATTCTGAAAGAAAAGAAAAATCCTCCGCATACTGCAAAAGCGAAAATCAATCCCGACGGATATAATGTATATGGTGTGGAGATTTTGCCGGACAAGATTGTATTCTCGGTGAACGGGAAAGTCACTCATACTTATCCGAAGATTGATACTGACAAGGAGGGACAATTCCCTTTCGGAACACCATACTACATTCTGATAGACATGCAGATAGAAGGTGCATGGGTGGGCAAGGCAAATATAGAAGAACTGCCCGTCAAGATGGTGATAGACTGGGTAAAGGTTTATGAAAGAAAAAATTAAGAGATTATGAACAGACTGTTACTTCTGCCATTGGCGGTTTGTGCTGACGAAGGTATAAGGTTCAGCAATTTCAAGAACATCAGAAGGAGTTGTCCGAGCCGTGCAACTCTGCTGACAGGCAGATGGGCAGAATATAAAATATTGTAAAATAAGCAACTAAACCTATAGGTTTAAGAAAAAAAATACTATATTTGCATTGTAAACAAAGTTTAGTTATGGAATTTGTAAGAGTTATAAAAGGATACAATCATCTTTGGGCAGTAAAGAATCCGGATAAAGAACTCGACGAATTAACATCATTATTTGAACAATGGAATGATGCAAATTATCTTTTTAAATTTTTCAGAGATAATATAGACGATTTAAAGAGTTATTTTAAGATTGAAAGAGTTTCACAGGCCATTCAGGACACATTTGAAGATTCGGATGCTTTGGAAGAATTGATTCTTACATTCCCTTATACAGAAGAATTGGACACACTGTTTAAACCTCTTGATATTACTGATACTAAAAGCATGGAGTTAACACGCCAAAAGGCACGTAATTGGGAATGTGAGAGACATGACAGCTGGCTTAGAATATATGCAATAAGGCTGGAGCCAAATGTATATGTAGTTACCGGAGGAGCAATAAAACTTACAAGAGCTATGCAAGATAAGGAGCATACTATGATAGAACTTAATAAGTTAAATAAATGCAAAGAGTTCCTTAAACGTAACGGTGTGTTTGACAAAGACAGTTTCATAGACTTAAATATGGAGGAATGAATTATGAGCAGAACGATTGATTTTTTGAAGGAACATGAAAGCAATGTACCTTCAAAGTTCCAGGAAAATGCAGAATGGAGACGCGAAAACAGAGAATGGCTCAAATGGTCTCGCAATGTTGCTTTGTCATTGATTGATTATATGGAAATAAATGGAATTAACCGCAATGGACTGGCTGAACGCCTTGGAGTTACTCCACAATATGTTAGTAAGATGTTATCAGGCAAGGTTAACTTCTCATTTAAAAGTATTGCTGATATAGAGAATAAACTTAATATCAGACTAATGAACATTATGGAAATGGCATAAAACAACAGTTCACAAAACAGCATATTAGCAAAAAAACGGAATGCACCACAGCGGATGCATTCCGTTTTCGTTCATACCGGAGATACTCTCCGGATGATTCTGATTATTAAATCTCCCAAGTATCGTTAGTGTCAAGAAGTTCTGCGAAGTTATGATATTTCTTCTTTTCCGAAACCTCCTTTATCTGGTCTTCAACAGCCTGTTCATATGTAGGAGCCTCGACATCACGGATTACTCCTAAAGCTATAGGGAAGTCAGGGCCTTCCATAAGAGCAAGTTTGAGCTGCAATGTATTGTCCATACAGTGCGCATCGTGAACAAGGATATCTTTTTCTGTGATGCCGTTCTCTCCTAGTTTAACAACCTTCAGGCCAAAACCTTCCTGCATAAGTCCGAATTCCTTGTTAGGACCGAACAACATAGGTTTCCCATGTTCCAGATAAATAGCATTGCGGTCACGGTCTTCTTTCTTTGCCAATGAGTTATGAGTACCGTCATTAAAGATTACACAATTCTGAAGGACTTCCACCACAGAGGTTCCTTTATGCTTTTCTGCCGCTTTAAGGACCTCTACAGACGGATTGCTGTCAACAGCCGCACAACGCGCAAAGAAACGGCCACGCGCACCGAAACATAGTTCCGCAGGATGGAACGGGTCTTCTACAGTTCCGTATGGAGAAGACTTGCTTATAAATCCTCTTTCAGATGTAGGAGAATACTGTCCTTTAGTCAATCCATATATACGGTTGTTCAAAAGTATTATGTTTATATCCACATTACGACGGATAGCATGAATGAAGTGATTACCACCAATGGCAAGGCCGTCACCATCACCGGAAATCTGCCATACGGTAAGTTCCGGATTAGCGACCTTTACTCCTGTAGCTATTGCTGCCGCACGTCCGTGAATTGTATGCATTCCGTATGTATTCATATAGTATGGCAGACGTGACGAACATCCGATACCTGAAATTACGGCAATATCTTTTGGTGCCGTGCCAATTTCCGCCAGTGCTTTATGGAATGAATTCAAGAAAGCATGGTCGCCACATCCCGGACACCAGCGTGGCTGTCCTGCTTTATAATCGGCTGCTGTATATTTTGTTTCGCTCATTGTTTATTCCTCCATTATTTTTGTGAAAGCATCAACCAACTCCTGTACAACAAACGGCTGACCCTTAACTTGATTAAACTGATGTAAATGCAATCCCTCGAAGTTCATTCGCAGATAACCTGCAAACTGTCCCATATTCTGTTCGGCAACTACAATCTTCTTATATTTGCGCAAAACTTCTTCTGTATTCTTTGGTAACGGATTAATGAAACGGAAATGAGCCAAAGCGGCTTTCTTTCCATTGGCATTAAGTGTATCCATCGCAGAGTGAAGATGTCCGTATGTACCTCCGAAACCTACTATAAGCAAGTCGGCATCCTTATCTCCCTCTACTTCAAGCATTGGAATAGAATCGGCTATCTTGGCAACCTTTTCGGCACGCAATCGTGTCATCAGATGGTGATTTTCCGGTTCTGTAGAAATGGCTCCAGTCTCACTACTCTTTTCAAGTCCGCCTATACGGTGCATGAAACCTTCAGTGCCTGGTTTTGCCCAATAACGAACACCTGTTTCATAGTTACGCAGGAAAGGTGTCCAATATGAAGCCATATCAGGTGTAACATATGGAGGATTTATTGAAGGATATTCTTCCAGATTTGGCAACTTCCATGCAGCCGAACCGTTAGCGATATATGCATCAGACAGAAGGACAACCGGTGTCATATGCTCCAATGCAATCTTACATGCCGTATATGCGGCATCAAAACAATCTGTAGGAGAAGAAGCTGCTATGACAGGCATTGGACTTTCACCGTTACGGCCATATAATGCCTGGAGCAGGTCTGTCTGTTCGGACTTTGTTGGCAGACCGGTAGAAGGACCTCCACGCTGTACATCAACAATGACCAAAGGCAGTTCTGTTATTACAGCCAGATTCATAGCTTCACTCTTAAGGCAAATACCAGGACCGGAAGTCGTTGTTACAGCCAATGCTCCTGCAAAAGCAGCACCTACGGCAGATGCGCATCCTGCAATCTCATCTTCACACTGAACAGTCTTTACACCAAGTGACTTATGTTTTGCAAGTTCATGAAGAATATCTGTAGCAGGAGTAATAGGGTACGAACCAAGATATAGCTGTAATCCGGCCTTCTCGGCAGCAGCCATAAGTCCGTATGCAGTAGCCTTGTTACCATTTATATCCATATAACGTCCGTGTGCTTTCTGATTTTTAGAAGGCACTCTATAGCTCATTGAAACAGAAGCGTGTGTATTCGCTCCAAACTGATATCCGGCATATAATACCTGTACATTGGCCTCAGCAATTTCCGGTTTCTTGGCAAATTTTTCACGTAGTATCTTTTCGCCTATCTTTACATCGCGCTGGAAAAGCCAACACACAAGACCAAGTGCAAACATATTTTTCGTACGAAGGATGGATTTATTATCCAGTCCGCTGTCTTTAAGACATTCTTTACACATGGTTGTAATGGCTGCTTCTACTACCTCATTCTTTATACCTAATTCAGAAAAAGGATTTTCAAGCTGAAACTGAGCCTTCTCCAAGTCGCGCTTTGTAAACGAATCTGTATCTATGATTATCACAGACTGTGGCTTGCAGAACTTATACTGGGTTTTAAGAGCCGCCGGATTCATTGCTACCAGCACATCACACTTATCGCCTGGAGTGTAAACCTTTCCTGAACCTATGTGTACCTGAAAACCTGATACACCAGTAAGCGAGCCCTGCGGGGCGCGTATGTCTGCCGGATAATCAGGGAATGTACTGATGTCATTTCCTTCGGTTGCTGATATATTGGAAAACATATTTCCGGCCAACTGCATACCATCGCCAGAGTCACCTGAGAAGCGTACAACCACTTCATCAATTTCCTTGACTGTTATTTCTTCTGCCATAATGTTGCTGTTTAGATTTTTCAAAAATATTAATGACTACAAAAATGATAAACTTCTTTCAAAAATACAATAAAACATAGATATTTTTTTACAAAAAGTACATCATCTGTTTTTTTTTACATAAATTATTGCATAATCAGTAAAAAGATGTATTTTTGCAATGCGTTTTGATAGAGGGTAATGAATGCTCAAAACCGCCCTTGTAGTTCAACGGATAGAATAGAAGTTTCCTAAACTTTAGATAGGGGTTCGATTCCCCTCGAGGGTACAAAAGAAAGTCCAATAAAATGAATGCATTATATAATGCATGAAAAAAGAAGCACATCTAATACATTGCGAAATGCATTGGCTTGTGCTTCTTTTTTTATGCTTCATCACTTAATAACTCCCAATTCTTTTCCTACTTTAATGAAGGCAGCTATAGCCTTGTCCAGATGAGCACGCTCATGACCGGCCGACAACTGTACACGTATGCGTGCCTGACCTTTCGGCACAACAGGATAATAAAATCCTGTAACGTATATTCCTTCTTCCTGCATACGTGCCGCAAAATCCTGAGACAATTTGGCATCATAAAGCATCACAGCACAGATAGCACTCTGTGTAGGCTTAATATCAAAACCGGCTGCAAGCATATTGTCACGGAAATAATTGACGTTTTCTATTAATTTATCATGCAGGCTATTGCTTTCTTTCAACATCTTGAACATCTCAAGACTCGCTCCGACAATTGCAGGTGCCACTGAATTTGAGAACAAATAAGGACGTGAACGCTGTCTTAACATATCAATGATTTCTTTTCTACCAGTAGTGAAACCACCCATAGCACCACCAAAAGCTTTTCCCAGTGTACCGGTAAATATATCAATACGTCCATAAACGCCATATTGTTCGGCTACTCCATGTCCAGTAGGACCTACCACGCCAGCAGAGTGTGATTCATCAACCATAACCAAAGCATCATACTTCTCTGCAAGGTCGCATATTTTGTCCATAGGAGCTACATTACCGTCCATAGAGAATACTCCGTCAGTAGCAATTATACGAAATCTTTGCGCCTGTGCTTCCTGCAGACAACGTTCCAGATCTGCCATGTCCGCATTCGCATATCGATAACGCTTCGCTTTACACAAACGCACACCGTCAATTATGGAAGCATGGTTCAAGGCATCTGATATTATAGCGTCTTCTTCTGTCAGCAATGGTTCAAACAAGCCACCGTTGGCATCGAAACAAGCAGCATAAAGTATCGTATCTTCAGTTTTGAAATAATCGGATATTGCAGCTTCCAACTGTTTATGGAGGTCCTGAGTTCCACAGATGAAACGTACTGATGACATTCCGTATCCGTGTGTATCCATAGCTGATTTGGCTGCTTCTATCAAGCGTTTGTTGTCAGACAAACCAAGATAATTGTTAGCACAGAAGTTCAATACACCTTCACCCGCATTAACTTTGATATCAGCACGCTGAGGAGTAGTAATAATTCGTTCTTTTTTGTACAAACCGGCAGACTCTATGTTAGCGAGTTCTTCTGCCAAGAAATTCTGAAATTTTCCGTACATAAGGATTTATATATTAAGGTTAATAATCTATTATAGCCAAATTTAAAACAAAACATGTTAGCTACACACCAAAGTTCCGATTTTTTTTTGAAAAACCACATTCTTTTCGTATATTTTTCTCATAAATATAGAAACAATAAATATCTTTGTACAAAATGAATGATTAACCAATAAAAATACCTTTATGAAAAATATCCTCATTATCGGATCTACAGGTCAGATAGGCTCCGAACTTACAATGAAACTAAGAGGAATGTACAATGGCAATATAGTTGCCGGCTACATACCTGGTGCAGAACCTAATGAAACAATAAGAGAATCAGGTCCATGTGCTATTGTTGACATAACTAATGAACAACAAATAGCCGAAACTGTCTCAAAATACAAAATAGACACTATTTACAACCTTGCAGCCTTACTTTCAGCTGTAGCTGAAGCAAAGCCTCAATTAGCATGGAAAATCGGTATAGGAGGTCTTTTCAATGTTTTGGAGGTAGCAAGAACTATGAATTGTGCTGTATTTACCCCTAGTTCTATAGGCGTATTTGGAGATAACACCCCAAAGGACAAAACTCCTCAAGACACAATCCGTAATCCAAGAACCATGTACGGAGTAACCAAGGTATCCGGAGAGTTGCTTAGCGACTATTACTTTATCAGATTTGGTGTTGACACAAGGTCGGTCAGATTTCCTGGCTTGATTTCATATGTAACTCCTCCGGGAGGTGGCACCACAGACTATGCGGTAGATATTTACTATTCCGCTGCAAAAGGCGAAAAATTTGAGTGCCCAATTGCGAAAGGAACATTCATGGATATGATGTATATGCCTGATGCCTTGAGGGCTGCCGTAGAAATAATGGAAGCCGACCCAAGTAAATTTGTACACAGAAACTCTTTCAATATCGCATCAATGAGTTTTGACCCTGAAATAATATATAACAAGATAAAGGAATACGAACCGGATTTCAAGATGGTTTATAATGTAGATTCTCTCAGACAGGCAATTGCAGAGTCATGGCCTAACTCACTTGACGATACCTGTGCAAGGGAAGAATGGGGATGGAAGCCTGAATATGACCTTGATGCTATGACACGTGATATGCTTGCCAAGTTGAAGGAGAAATTCGCAAAGTAGTTGTCAGTTATTAGTTTATATATAAATTCCATTGATATACAAAAACAAAAAATCCCGGCCTGAAAAGACCGGGATTTTTTTGTCGTACAAACTATAAAGCTTTCTTATAAAGTAATGTCTTATCAGATTCTAAATCAAGCTTCTTTTTTATTCTTGGACATCTTGTCTCTCATAGTAAGATAGGCAACAGGCGAAGCCAAGAATAATGAAGAAAGTGTACCGATTACAACACCAAGAATCATGGCGAACGCAAAACTGCGGATACTGTCGCCGCCAAGAATCAAAATGCTCAACAACACGATAAGAGTACTGAGTGAAGTGTTGACCGTACGTGAAAGAGTCGTATTCAGAGAATCATTGAACAACTGCCAACGATCACGCAAAGGATACAATCCAAGGAATTCACGCACACGATCGAAGATTACCACCTTATCGTTTATGGAATAACCGATAGCCGTCAGGATAGCTCCGATGAAAGTCTGGTCAATCTCCAGAGAGAACGGCAAAATTCCGTGGAACAGCGAGTATGCACCTACTATCAGCAGTGTATCTACAGCCAAAGCGACTGTGGCACCTATACTGAATGCGATATTGCGGAACCTGAGAAGTATGTACAAACCTATAGCCACAAGTGCCAATATCACAGACCATATGGCAGAAGTCTTTATATCGTCCGCCATGCTCGGACCTACCTTTTGGGAACTGATGATAGAACCTCCGGCACGGTTGTCACGGTCGATGAATATTTCAAGCGTAGTTCCTTCGCCCAGCAAATTGCCCTCTTTCAATGATTCATATATGAACTCTTCTATCTCGGCGTCAATGGTCGGTGAGTCCTCTTCTATGCGATAGTTAGTAGTCACACGGATAGTCTTTCCGTCTGTACCAAGAGCGATAGCCTGTACGTTTGCATCACCTACCTTAGACTGGAGCAAGCTGCGTACAGTCTCAGGCTGAACTACTTTCTCAAACTGAACAACAAAGTTACGTCCACCTGTAAAGTCGATACTCTGTGCAAGACCACGAACAAAGAATGAGATGATACATATTACTATAGCAATACCCCAGAAAGTGAATGACTTCTTAGTTACACCCATGAAGTTATAGTGTACATTCTGCATCAGGTTCTTAGATATACCTGTAGTAAATGTAAGGTTCAGCCACTTATCCTTATTCATATAGTGTTCGTAAACAATACGAGTCAGGAACACTGCAGTGAAGAATGAGCAGAGGATACCGATAATCAATGTAGTGGCAAAACCACGGATAGGACCTGTACCGAAATTGAACAGGATGACACCAGTGATGATTGAAGTCAAGTTAGAGTCGAAGATAGCCGAGAACGCATTTGAGTAACCTTCAGACAATGCCTGACGAGTACCCTTACCAGCGCGAAGCTCTTCTTTAGTACGTTCATAGATAAGCACGTTGGCATCTACAGCCATACCGAGTGACAATACCATACCGGCAATACCTGACATAGTAAGTGCAGCATGGAATGAAGTCAAGATACCAAGTGTGAAGAAGAAGTTTACAAACAATGCAAGGTTAGCAATCATACCAGGTATGAATCCATACATTACGCACATGTAAACCATAAGAACAATCAAGGCAACGATGAATGACATGATACCCTGGTTGATAGATTCCTGACCAAGAGACGGACCTACGATGTCTTCCTGAACGATACGGGCAGGAGCAGGCATCTTACCAGATTTCAACACGTTAGCCAAGTCTTTTGTAACTTCAGGAGTAAAGTTACCTGTAATCTGTGAGTTACCGCCAGTGATTTCACCGTTTACACGTGGAGCACTGTAAACGTATCCATCAAGTACGATAGCTATTTCACGACCGATATTCTGTTTTGTAAGAACTGCCCAACGACGAGAACCTTCAGTATTCATAGACATGCTTACACATGGCTTGTTGAACTGGTCGAACTCATCACGCGCATTTACGATAACGTCACCTTCAAGTGGAGCACGTCCGTTACGCTGAGTTGACTTGATAGCATATAGTTCGAAGATACGGCCTGTCTTATCCATATCAGATGCCTTAACACCCCACATAAGCTTCAAGTCGCGTGGAAGGATATTTTTCACTTCCTTCATGTTAAGTACCTTATTAATCTGAACAGTATCGTTATAGTCAGCATAACCTACGATACAGCCTACTCCGCTTTGATTCAACTGAAGAACAGACAACAAAGGATGTTCCTTTTTCAACTGTTCCATATCAACTTTAGCTTCAGCTGTTTCACCCTTCAATGCGGCAGTAAGACTATCCTTTGCTGATACAGCAGGCGCAGCAGCTTCAGTCTTAACCTCTACAGAGTCTGTACCTTCTGAAACAGAAAGAATGTCACGAGCACGGCTATCTGCTGATGCCAGAACAGGAACAATATCCTTAGCCTCGTATGTTTCCCAGAACTCAAGATTTGCTGATCCCTGAAGAAGTTTTCTCACACGTTCAGGTTCCTTGATACCAGGAAGTTCAACCATAATACGTCCCATCTTTCCTTCAAGAGTCTGGATATTAGGCTGAACAACACCGAAACGGTCGATACGTGTACGCAACACATTATATGAGTTTTCTACTGCAGCCTTAACCTCTTCACGAAGAACAGCTTCAACTTCAGCGTCAGTGCTACGAGTGTTAACTTTGTCTTTCAATTGCTGAGTAGCGAAGATTTCAGCCAACTTGCCTTCAGGAGCCTGTTTCTTATACTCTCTTACGAACAATGTGATAAAATCTTCCTGACTTGTAATCTGCTGTTTTGCAGCTTCAGCCACAGCAGCGTTGAAAGCTTCGTCCGGCTTATTGTCAGCAAGTGTTTTTACTACGTCAGGAACAGACACTTCCAGTATGACGTTCATACCACCCTTCAGGTCAAGACCCAGACCAATCTCCATCTCACGGCAGTCTTTCAGCGAATAAACTCCAAGCCACACCTTTTCATTCTGCATAGAATCAAGGTAATGTGCCACACCCTTCGGATCCTGTTCTGCAAGTTTCATGTGATGACGAGTCACGAACGAGAACGAAAGATAAAAGGCACATGCAAGAGTCAATAATAACGCAAAGACTTTTACAAATCCTTTGTTTTGCATGTTAGTTTAATTTATTTTATTTTACTTTTTAATTAGATACGTTTTTTCAAGGTTGCAAATATAGCTTTTTTTTCTGTTTATAGCTGAAAGAATGCTGATATTTTGATAAATATGAACAAAAAAGGCCGCAAAAGCGTTGTTTTGCGACCTTTTTATCATATCTTATTAAACTGAACTTACTTTAAACCCCTGTTTTTCAGCATTGGTTCAATGCTAGGTTCCTGTCCACGGAAAATTACATAAAGTTTCATAGGATCATCCGAACCTCCCTTTTCAAGAATATTCTTGCGGAACGAAGTTGCTGTTGTCTGATCGAACAGACCTTTTTCCTCAAAAGCGCTGAACGCGTCTGCATCAAGTCTTTCAGCCCACAAGTAAGCATAATATCCTGCGGCATAACCACCAATGATATGATTAAAATATGTAGCACGGTAACGAGGAGCAATCTGTGGAATTAATCCCAACTTATCCATTACCAGCTTTTCATATGCCATTACGTCAAGTCCTTCCGTAGAAGTAAGCATATGCAATTCCATATCAAGTATTGCAGCCGCAAGAAGTTCTGTAGTCATAAAACCGCTATTGAAGAGAGACTGTTTCTCAATCTTGGCAATAAGCTCGTCAGAAATAGGTTCTCTGGTCTTATAATGTTTTGCATATACTTTCATCACTTCAGGAGCTACCGTCCAATGCTCCATTATCTGTGAAGGGAGTTCAACAAAATCGCGCGCTACAGATGTACCTGATATGCCATAATATTTACACTGTGAAAGCATTCCGTGAAGCGCATGACCAAATTCATGGAACATAGTGCGTGCTTCGTCAATTGTCAGCAATGAAGGTACATCGCCCACAGGTTTAGTGAAACTTCCTACGTTGTAGATAAGAGGACGTACACCCTCTTTCTGCTCACGGAAATTACTCATCCACGCTCCACTCCTTTTGCTGGCACGAGGCATAAAGTCTGAATAGAATACTCCGAGGTAAGAGCCATCGGCATCGTTCACGATATATGTATCAACATCTTTATTATAAACAGATATAGAGTCAACTTTAGTAAGAGTTATACCATACAATTTGTTTACTACGTAAAATAATCCGTTTCTAACATCATCAATACTGAAATAAGGCTTTATTTCATCTTCGTTCAAGTCATACTTTTCCTTACGAAGTTTCTCGGCATAATACATCCAGTCCCAGGCCTCAAGTTTCTCTCCTTTTCCTTCCTTATCCATTATCTTCTGCAATTCTGCTGCCTCAACCTTGGCATTATTAATGGAATATTTCCAAAGTTCATCAAGGAAATTCATAACATTCTCCGGAGTCTTTGCCATATTATTTTCCAGGACATATTGTGCGTAATTATCATATCCCATAAGTTTGGCCTTCTCCAGACGCAAAGAAAGGATATTCTTAAGAACTTCCTTGTTATCATTTGCATCGCCATTATTTCCCATATTGGTATATGCCTGGTACATTTTCTTTCTTAACTCGCGGTTCTGCGCATATTGAAGAAATGGAGTTCTGCTTGAAGCCTGAAGTGTGAAAAGCCACTTTCCGTCCATACCATTGGCTTTTGCTTCAGTTGCCGCACCTGCAACTACAGACTCAGGAAGTCCGGCCAAGTCAGCTTCGTTGTCTATAACAAGTTGGAAAGCATTATTTTCCGCCAATACATGATTACCGAACTCGATAGAGAGTGAAGATAACTTCTGGTTTATCTCACGCAACTTTTCCTGACTTTCAACATCAAGTGATGCTCCTGAAGATACAAACCTTTTATAATATTTGTCGAGCAAATAATGTTGTTCAGTTGTCAGTTCTATTTCACCTTTAGCTTCCTTTTCATGCACAGCAGCTACTCGCTGATACAAATCCATATTCAAATAGATATTATCCTCATGAGCAGACAAGACCGGAGCCATTTTTGCCTCAAGTTCCATCAATCCATCATTGGTATCTGCCTCTGTCAGTGCATAAAATACTCCTGCTACTCTTGCAAGGATTTCTCCACTGTTGTCAAGTGCCACTATTGTGTTCTCAAACGTAGGTTCGGCAGGATTTTCAACTATAGCCTTTATTTCAGCATTCTGCTGCTGGATACCTTTCATAAAAGCCGGTTCATAGTGTTCCAGCTTGATATTGTTAAAATCAGGAGTTCCATATGGAGTCTGGAACTCAGTCATGAACGGATTTACATTATCCGCCTGTTTTTGGCTACATGCACATACCATGCCGCCCAAAGCCAAAGCCATCATTACTTGTTTCATATGTTTTGAGTTTATAAGTTTGTAAGTTTATAAGTTTGTGAGTTTGTAAGTTTGTGAGTTTGAGAGTTCTTGAGTTTTTATGTAAGCATCAACCAACTTAAAAACTAAAAAACTAAGAACTTAAAAGTTTATTTCAAGCATACACCATAAAGGATAATGGTCGGAAGCATCAATGGAATCATCTACCTTACATTCTAAAACTCTATAGGCACTACCTACCATTACATGATCTATTCTGAAATACAGGAAATTTCTGTTATAGGTTATTCCAGGACCATTTCCCGCTTCGATAAAAGCATCATGCAGTTTCTTTGAAATACGATTATGTACATACGATACAGGAGTATCATTGAAATCGCCACATACTATCATATACGGTGAATATTCCTTCTGTATATATTCTGCTATTATATCAGCCTGGGGACCTCGTATCGCCATAGCATCCGCAAGTTTCTTCAGAAGATGTTTACTTCCGCTTTTCACTTTTTTCTCATCAGGCGCTTTAAGCATAGCGGTATAGACTTCCTTATCGTACGCATCAAGTTTATTCGATTCCAAATGATTTACAATGACAGGAATATCCTTTTCTTTATACTTGACTTTGAATACAGCACTTCCGTTATACATGCTCTTTACCTTTATCTCCTCTATGAACGAAACAGGATATTTTGAGAAACACGCCACTGCATTGCTATTATTTACCTTACATGTTCTCATATAAGGATATACTTTTAACATTTGCTTCTTTATACCTGAGTTATAATAAGGATATTCCTGAATACATACTATATCAGCGTTACTTCCCTTTATATAGTCCAATACAGGATTGACATCGCTACCCTTCTTACTTTGCATCTGCATGACATTATAAGTAAGAATCTTCAGAGAATCGCCTCCTGATGATTCGGCAGGAAAATTGATAGGGCAATATGAAACCAGTGAATCCCATCCCAACAAGAAGAATGCAATTGGAACTATAGCCATCTTCCATTTGACAAACATCCAAAATACAAGGAAACAAAGATTCAGGATTATAAATACAGGAATGAACAGTCCGGCACATGCCCATACAGAATGCTCTACCGGAGAGACAAAAGGACTGTAAGCACATATAAGAAAGCATATGCCTACAATCAAGTTAACTACCAAAAAAGCAAATTTAAATGTATTCCTAATGAATTTCATCTTCTGCTTGCATCAAAAAGTTTCTTTTTCTCATCCTCCGACAGACTTCCGTAACCGGACTTTCTCAGTTTTTCAAGGATACGGTTTATTTCGTCCTCATCGGCCTTCTTGCGTGCGTTATAATCATACTGTTGTTGACGGTCACCATAATGAACCTTCATTTTTGGTTTACGTTTAGGCATCTTGAATCCTCCAGAGAAGAAATCAAGAACTGCATTAATCCATTTGGTAGCATCATTTCCTTTTGCAAGCCCCAAAGAGAACCAGAAACCGGCAGCAGCCCCGCCAAGGTGAGCTATGTGTCCTCCGGCATTGCTTGATGTCATAAACAGTAAATCAAAAAGAACCATGAACAATGCCACGTATTTCAATCTGACAGTTCCTATAAACATGAATTGTACTGGAAAATCCGGCTCTCTTACAGCTGTAGCCACTACTATGGCAAGTACTGAAGCAGATGCCCCAACCAATGTTGCAACATCTCTGGTATATTCAAAATACGGAAAAACATTATATGAAACCATATAAAGAAATCCGCCACACAACCCACCCAGCACATAGAGTCCGCGCAAATGTTTGGACGAATAGAAATTCAAGAACAGCCGTCCGAACCAATACAGCCACAACATGTTGAAAAGTATATGAAATATGCCGCCATGCATAAACATATATGTCACAATAGACCATGGCTGATACATAAATCTTTCCAGCGAGGACGGAAGACTGAGATAAGACGCGACGGGATTGTAGGGAACATTGAAAAGCATCAAAAAGATGCCTACCAGTTCTACAAATACAAAAACAATACAGTTTATCAATATCAGTCGCCCTACAATATCGCGACCAAAGAAATTATATTTCCAATCAGTAGTAAATCTGTCCGCTGCCATTTTTCTTTTTCCAATATAAGATTAATATCAAACCGAATAACATACCTCCGAGGTGAGCAAAATGAGCAACATTATCATTTGCAGACATTCCCAACAGGAGTTCAAGCAAAGCATAGAATATCACAAAGAACTTGGCTTTTATAGGGAAAGGAAGAGGGAAAACAAACATCTGGCTGTTAGGGAACAACATACCGAAAGCCAACAATATACCATAAATGGCACCCGACGCACCAACAGTACGCATCATGTTCAGATATTCATCCATCGATATAAGTCCGTAACCCGTCTGTACTGTAGTATAGTTGGACAGCACTGTTTCATATTCAACAAACTGTACAAGCTCCTGAATAAGTCCTGCTCCTATTCCGCAGACCATATAATAAATCAAAAATCTTTTGGGTCCCCAGACCTGTTCCAATACACGTCCGAACATCCACAAAGCGAACATATTGAAAAAGATATGCGAAAAACCCGCGTGCATAAACATATATGTAACCAGCTGACCTATGTTAAAATCGGACGCCATAAAGAAATGCAAACTCAAAATCTTGTCCGCATCTATACCATATCTTTCTGCCACAATTGCGCCGAAGAAACAAAGCACATTTATGATAAGCAGATTTTTCGTTATCGGTGGAATGTTGTTATTCATACTCTAAACCTTTTATTAGTATATTACAAATTAAACTTTCTGTTTTTCCGATGAACGGCTAATGAACGGCAAGTGAAGATTAAATGAACGATATATGAACATGTTCAGTTGGCGTTCATCAGATGTTCAGTTAACGTTCAGTCAGCGCTCAATGAAAAACGCAATATGCTTCATCAGTATTTAAATACCGTTTAAACATCATTTAAACACCGTTTAAACGCTATTTTAATTAATGAGAAGCTCAAAACAGATTTATTACCATCTGCATGAAAATTACTTGCAAAAGTAACATTATATTCCTTTATAATGAAAAGTGTTAGTGTTTTTTACATATTTGGGCGGAAATACTTTCTGCGGAAAGCGTTTTATTCCAATATATTTTTTAATAGAAATCTAAAATTATAGTAGAAATGCTTTTTATATTAAACAAAAAATCCCTACATTTGCTTTCTGCAAAAAGCATTTTCTCACTAAAATTGCTTTCCGTAAAAAGCAATATATATTAATAATCATAGTCATGGATACACTTTTTGAAAAACAAAACGCAATGTTACGCGCTACAAGCATGAATATCACCAGAAGCTTCATGCAACAAATCAACTGGTCTGCTCCGATGCTATGCATAAGAGGAGCCAGAGGAGTGGGCAAATCTACCCTACTGCGACAATACATTAAACAGCACTTTGTGCCCGGTAGCGAAGAAGCGTTATACTGTTCTTTGGATTGGGTATATTTCAGCCAACATACAATAATAGAAACAGCCGAGAAATTTTATAAACGTGGAGGTAAGTTTTTAGCTTTGGATGAAGTCCATAAATATGAAAACTGGAGCAGAGAAATAAAAGAAATTACTGAAATCTATCCGGACATGAAGATAGTTTTGAGCGGTTCTTCCATGCTAAGTCTTCTAAATGGAGATGCTGATTTGTCTCGCCGGTGTCGTAGTTACGACATGCCTGGATTATCGTTCAGAGAGTTTCTACAATTTTACAAAAATATAGACATTCCTGTTTACACGTTGGAAAATATATTGCAAAACCCTATGTCCCTTGCCATAGAAGTAAACAGCAAATGCCGCCCTATTCAATATTTCCATGAATACTTGAAATATGGCTATTATCCATTCTATCTGACTAATCCAATTGACTACTATACTTTAATAGAACAAACTATAAATTATGTAATAGACGTAGAACTCCCGCAACTTAGAAACATAAATACGGCTAATACCAGAAAAATAAAGGCATTACTTAATGTGTTAGCTCAAAATGTGCCTTACGAAGTTGACATATCGAAATTGTCATCTGTTACCGGTTTGCAAAGAAACACCGTACTTGATTACTTGAACCATCTTAACGATGCAAAAATCATAAACCTGTTATACAGTGACATTACTTCTGTAAAGAAAATGCAAAAACCGGACAAGATATTTCTTGACTCACCAAATCTGCTTTACGCTCTCGCAACAGTACCTGTAAAGATTGGAACTGTCAGAGAATGTTTCACAGTAAATCAGTTAAGTCATGCCCACACAATAGAATATGGAAAAGCACAAGGAGATTTCAGAATTGACGGAAAATGGACGTTTGAGGTGGGAGGAGAAAACAAATCCTACTCCCAGATTACAGACATTCCTGATTCTTACGTTCTTGCGGATGACATAGAGACCCCACATGGCAATAAAATTCCTTTATGGATGATGGGATTTTTGTACTAAGCCTCACCACAATAAACTATACCCCGAAATTCCCCGGCACAGCCACATACACCGGATGGTTCTTATATCCGATATTCTCCAGCATGCCCTCACTCAGGAAGCGGTTGATGTAAAGGTTTGCCATATACCGCGTTATGGAACAGATATCCTGCAATTGGATGCGAGTGATTGTCCTATGAGTCTCGAAATATTCTGTCATTCTGATTATGATATCCTGTTCTGATATAGCATCCGAATGTTTACCTATCGACTTCACTCTCCTGCAAAGATTATTGCGTACCGTATCTGTCAGCTTCTTGTCAGGATTGATATTCACAGATTTAAGGACAATATCAGGGCCGGTTTCCCGACCTGTACACACTCCTGATGATGGAGCAAGACTTATATCGAACTGACACAGTCCGTCAAGGCGTACAATCTTGCCCTGACGCAGCTGGAAAGCTATTTCATCCTGAAAGGCTACAATCACCGCATGTATATCCGTCGGTGTGAGTGTACACTTTCTGCTGATATTCTTCACTATCCCATCCGTATCGACAGTCTGCCTGTTACAGATTCTAATGTGATATTTTGATTTTTGAAACTCGGAACTCTTTTCCGGATTCTCGTAGAAGTCATATTCGATTGTATCCATAGCCTATTATTTTTAATTGTATGATTTAATACGTCCATTCGCATTCCTCTGCTGACAGCTGTCAGCAGTGCTACTGACACGTGTCAGCAGATTTGCCGACACGTGTCGGCTATTCGACCGACAGCTGTCGGCAGAAGAAAACTCCTATACATTTGACAGCAAGTCTTAAAGCATAAGGGTTATTCACAAATGTAATGAAAATCATACAATTAATGATAACAGGAAGAGCCTTTTGTTGGATATACTGCTGTAAAACAGCTTTATAGCTTCACACTATTCCTCAACACCAACAAGCTTTCCGGTCCCATATTGAAAAGTAAGTCAACGATACTCAAGTCCGGCTGGAACCCGTGACGGGAATCGAATACCTGATAATATGGCACAAGATGGCAAAATGAAGTCATTTCTCCGGCAGATTTCTTTGGATGTATAACCTCACGCAAATCAATAACATATTCACTTGCTTCCATATATTCAGGTGTAGGTATCAGTTCTGGCTGCATATCTATCTGATTACACAACCATTGTATCAATTCCATATTGAAATCGTAAAGGAAGTCATATTTCCTGTCAAAAAAGGAATTGAACTCATCAGCATAATAATCGAAAAATGGACTTTGCTTATATGCCGCTACAAAAGCATTGCGATGTACATGACGCCAATTGCCATGCTCGGAAATCCTGACATCCTTCATGGCACACTTGCCTTCCGATGTTTTTTCTACCGGTATGGTGAGAGACAAAGGTCCGTCTGCCGAAGCGATGACACATCTGTTTCTGTACGTCTGCTTCATATAATGGTCATACCTTTCTATATAAGCTTTTCTGCAAGAATACAACGCCACAAAATATGAGACAGGAGGCAAATAAGCCGAACCTAAGATAATATCTGTTTTTTCCATTATTTGAATTTACTGAATTTTTTGCATGAACCTGCCTTTTCGTGCAGGATACCATATTCTTAAAGCCTTACCGATGATATGGTTTTCTGGAACAAAGCCGAACAGACGTGAGTCACTTATATTTACCGGGTCATTGGAAGCCATCCAATAGAAGTCCTGCGAGAATGTATATTCTTTTTGTGGTTTTCCATCAACATAAACAGTATCTCCCTGTAGATAAGACTTCCTTTTCTCATGTAATGTTATCATATTGCTTATCAGCGCGGCATTCCATGGATATATTTTTACCGGCACTCCCTTACCCGGTACTACGAAAGGATACGATTTGCGGCTTTTCTCAGGATATAAAGGTAAAAGCTCCACTTTCCCGTTCAGTCTTTGAGTGACAAGATAATGCTCATAATAACTGAAACTCCTGATATAATTCCCCTCCTGCGTATAGCCTGCCAGCTGATTGCCCTTAATTCCTAAAGAATTTAACACATCACATACACTTTCTTCGGCTTCGGCCGGATATGAATATAACGCCTTAGTATCAGGACTAAACACATCAGAACCTTCAGCTATCAACTGGCTATTCAACATAAGGGTATCTCCTGGAACACCTATGCACCTGCTAATATAAAGTTCTCTTCCATCAACAGCCCTAGATGTATCAGCCGGCATAGGATTGTTAAAAACGACTATGTCACCCCGCTTGACATCGTCTGGGAGCAACCTTTTATACCCGAAAACTGACTGGAAAGGCACACGCCAGCCGTAACTCCATTTGCCCACCAGGACTCCCTCTCCTCGGTAAAGTGTGTTCTCCATGCCTGAAGAAGGTATAAAACATGATGTAACAAACAGGGTTCTGACAATAATCACAGCCAATACGGCTATGGCTATAACTCTGATATATGTCAGCAAGGGTTTCATTATTAATTAGTTAACAAGATGACAAGTTAACAAGTTGACAAGGTTTAGCTTCGCTGACCTATGGTCGTCATTCGGGGGTAAAGCCTTGTCAACTTGTAACTGAAACCTTGTTCCTATTATTTTATATTATCTACGAATTTAAACAATCTGTTCCAACGGATTTTACCGTCAAACCAACCTCTGTCTTTGTCAAGCGACAGCCATATGAAAATAGGTTTACCCACAATATGGTCTTCTGGAACAAATCCCCAGAAACGTGAGTCGGCTGAGTTATGACGATTGTCACCCATCATCCAGTAATAGTCCATACGGAAGGTATATTTGTTTGTTTCTTCACCGTTGATATAGATTTTACCATCCTTCACATCAAGCTGATTTCCTTCATACACATGTATCGGACGTTCATAAATAGGCAAATTGTCTATTGTCAGTTCTATAGTCTCACCTTTTTTCGGTATCCATATGGGACCATAATTGTCCGTAGTCCAACCTGTAAGTTTATTTACAGGATACAAGCCTCCGGCATCATCACCCGGAACGTCTGTAATTGATTTTACCAGGTCTTTGCGTGCCAGCAAGGCAGCCTTGGCTTTTTCCGTAAGCGGAATGTTATATACAGATTCCTGCGGATAGTATGCCATAAGGTCTTCATTGCTTATGCCTAATTCCTTGCACAGTTCGTCAGGAAGCTGACGGGTAGTCTGTACGAAATATCTGTACTGCACATTATCCGGCTCCTTGTTTGCCTTTCCGTCAAGATATACAATCTTGTTCTTGATTTCAAGAGTCTGTCCCGGAAGTCCCACACAACGCTTAACATAATTCTCACGTCTGTCAACAGGACGGCTTACCACTTCGCCGAACATAGACTTGTTTTCATCAATATATCTGCGACCTACCGCATAATAATAGTCATATACATCGCGCTGCTGCAAAGGAGTGAGCGTTGACATATCAACAGGTTTGGAAAGTTCCTTACCAGCCTGATAGCTTATACGGTAGATATCCTCTGCCGGCATGGCTGTAGCCACAGTATCCCCGGCAGGGAAGTTAAATACTACGATGTCATTAAGTTGTACGTGACCAAGAGCTTCCACACGCTTATAATCCCATTTAGGCCACTCCAGATACGACTTGCAATTGAACACAGGAAGTGTATGCTGTGTGAGCGGCATATGCAATGGGGTTTGCGGAATTCTTGCTCCATAGCTCATCTTGCTTACAAACAGATAGTCGCCAACGAGTAACGACTTTTCTAGCGAAGACGAAGGTATTACGTAATTCTGGAAGAAATACAGATTAACGAAATATACAGCCACCAGTGCGAACACTATGGCATCAACCCAGCTCATAACAGTGACGACAACCGGGTTCTTAGATTTTTTCCACCATGTCCATGGTATTTTCTTGGTAATGTAAACATCGAAAATGAATGGTATGGCAACTATACCAAGCCAACTTTTCAACCATATGATAAATGCCAGATAAAGTATCATGGCTATGGCAAACTTTATCCATTGTTTGCGTGAAGCCTGTATCATATTTGAGAATTAAGAATTAAAAATTAAGAATTAAAAGCTGAAAGTCAGCGTAACAAATTAAAAATTAAACAAGTCATTCATACTCAGAAATCCTGTATGCTTAGCTGTATATTCAGCTGCCAGTACAGCTCCAAGAGCGAATCCCTTACGGTTCTTGGCATCATGGGTTATTATAATTGAGTCCGCATCAGATTCATATTTTATAGTATGTATTCCCGGAACTTCGTCACGACGTATCGCGCTTACCGGCAATTCATTTGCAGCACACTCAGTCGTACCTGTAACTGTCCCGTCCGGTGCAGTCAGTGTTCCCATCACCCATTTGTCCTTACGGTCCAGATTTTCCAGAATACCTTCAGCCAATGTTATCGCTGTGCCGCTAGGGGCATCCAACTTATGGATATGATGTGTCTCAACCATAGATACATCGTAACCAGGGAAATTATTCATGATACGTGCCAAATATTTGTTAACGGCAGAGAATATAGCAACTCCAAGACTAAAATTAGACGACCAGAACAATGTAGCCCCCCCTTCTGAACACATGCGACGCATTTCATCAGCATGTTCACCCATCCATCCTGTACTACCGGAAACAACTTTTACACCATTTCTGAAAGCCGCCATACAATTGTCGTAAGCAACCGACGGAGCAGTAAACTCTATCGCCACATCTGCCGAGCGAAACGCTTCCGACTCAAAATCCTGACGATTATTTATATCAATGATGCTGACTATCTCATGTCCGCGTGAAATGGCAATCTTTTCTATCTCTTTGCCCATTTTTCCATATCCAATTAATGCTATCTTCATATTTATGAGTTTATAAGTTTTTAAGTTTATAAGTTTTTGAGTTTATAAGTTTGTTTATGTAAACATCAACCAACTTAAGAACTAAAAAACTCAAGAACTAAAATTATTTTAGCCACAAAGATAATGCTTTTCATTATAAATCATTACATTTAGGCAATATTTACACTAGTTAGCATGGAACAACTATTACATTACGTATGGAAACACAAACTTTTCCCTCTTAAGCCTTTACGCACTACTGACGGGATGGAACTGGAAGTTATAGACACAGGATTATGGAACACTGATTCCGGTCCGGACTTCTTCAACGCAAAAATAAAAATAAACGGCGTTTTATGGGTTGGAAATATAGAAATACATACCAAAGCATCAGACTGGAAAACACACCATCACGTAGGGAACACTGATTATGACAATGTAATCCTACACATAGCGTCAGAGATAGATTACGAGCCATGCCGTTCAAATGGTGAAAAGATTCCTCAAATGGAACTTCACTATCCGGCATATCTGCTTGAAGGATATAATGAACTGATTAGGACAGCCCATTATCCCGCATGCTACAAAATCATTCCGTCCTTACCCAAAATACTGATGCATAGTTGGCTCAACACACTTCAGATAGAACGTTTTGAAGAAAAGACAAAACGTATCTCAAAATTGATGGATAAATATAACAATAATTGGGAAGATGTATTTTTTATAACCCTTGCACGTAATTTTGGTTTCGGCACAAACAGCGATGCTTTTGAATTATGGGCACAAACTATACCACTAAGGGCTGTTGACAAGCACCGTGATAACTTGTTCCAGGTAGAAGCTATCTTTTTCGGACAATCCGGATTACTTGATTCCGTATATGATGATTACACCGATAAACTGTTAAAAGAATATACTTATCTGAAACATAAGTTTGGTTTTACTACATCAGAAAATTGCCGCTGGAAACTATTGAGAATGCGTCCGGGTAATTTCCCTCACGTAAGAATTGCCCAACTTGCAAAACTGTATCACACATCACAAGGTCTGCTTTCTAAAATACTTGAAGCAGAAACAATAGAGCAATTGAAACCTATGCTTGAAACAGATACCTCGGAATACTGGATTACACATTACACCTTCGGTGAAATCTCAACACCAGTAAAAAAAAATCTCAGTGTCTCATCCATAAATCTGCTGATTATCAATACAGTGATACCATTTCTATATGCATACGGAAAATACAGAGGAATAAACCGTCTTACTGTACGTGCGTCTGAGATGCTGGAAAC
The DNA here is from genome assembly GCA_018884025.1 of Candidatus Phocaeicola faecipullorum. Classification (GTDB taxonomy): domain Bacteria; phylum Bacteroidota; class Bacteroidia; order Bacteroidales; family Bacteroidaceae; genus Phocaeicola; species Phocaeicola faecipullorum. Next base: position 25,826 of record JAHLFB010000123.1, on the reverse strand, counting down.
ACTTAAACCGGAAAACAATTTCATCACACGAATGTGGAGAGAATGCGGACTGGAAGCAGCACATGCAGGCGACAGTCAGGCTCTGATACAACTGAAAAAAAAATATTGCGACCCAAAGAAATGCCTGTACTGCCGCATAGGGTTTGAGTATCTGAAGAAAAGTTGAAAAGGCTTCAGTTACAAGTTGACAAGACTTCCATCCGGATGGAAAACCTCGTCAACTTGTCAACTCGTTAACTTGTTTACTTGTTACCTCAATCCCTCAACTTCGTTCAGATAGACCGACAGTTTATTTGCCTTATGGATAGCTTTCCTTTTCTTCTTGTCAAGTTCGGGAAGCCAGTATTCCCACATGGATTTCATCTTCAGAAGAAGCTGTGCATCACCACCTTCGATAACCTCGGAATAGCGTTCATACATTATGGAATGCATACGGCGTACCTTTGCATACAGTTCTTCCTGAGTAAATCCAGAACCTGATTTATATTCAGCAGCTAAAGCTCCATCGGCAAGTAGTCCGCGCCCTATCATCACGCCATATAAATCAGGGAACTTTTCAACTACCCTGTTTATATCTGCCACACTACACAGGTCGCCATTATATACCAACGGTTTGCGACATTCATTATAGAATTCAGCAAAAGCATCCATATCAACATCGCCCTTATATTGTTGTTTTCCTATACGCGGATGCAATGTAATCATAGACACACAAGAATCATTTATCAGAGGCAGTAACATTCTCCACTCATCTTTAGAAATATGACCTAGCCTCATCTTAACACTAAACTTTATACCATCTGCTGAATATGTATTTGCACAGTCCAACAATGTAGCGACCTTATCAGGATGCGATAATATTCCGCTACCCTTTCCTCTGTTGGCAATAAGTGGAAAAGGACAGCCCATATTCAAATCTATATCTTCATAACCGAGAGAAACAAGATACTCCACAAGAGACCGCATTTCCTCTGTTTCCGATGCCATAATCTGAGGTATAAGTTTTATGCCTTCATTGTTCGCCGGCATGACTTCACGCTTGTCCTTATTGCGCAACCTACCTTTTTCATATCTTATAAAAGGGGTAAAATATGCGTCAACACCTCCAAAAATCTCATTATGAGCAATTCTCCATGCGCTTTCCGTAAACCCTTGCAACGGAGCAGCAAAAATCTTAAATTCTTTATTCATATATGCAAAATTATAAAGAATATTTAATGACACCGTAAACGTAGCTTCCTATTTGAAGAAATATTGAATATTTTTTCAGAAAATCCGATAATCGCATTATTCATAACAAACACGATATTTGCAAATAAAAAAAAGAAATGAAAAAAGAGCAAAATCAGACACCCAAAAGAGTCAATCCATATATGGGATTCCTGTGGAGTATATTGGTTTTATTACTGTTAAATGGCCTTATATTTCCCAAAATAGCAGAAAAACAAATAATTTCCACAGATTATGGCTCTTTTATAGAAAAAGTTGACAGCGGAAAAGTAAAAGATGTAGCAATTAAAAGTAATCAGATTTATTTTACCGCTGAAGAAAACGGAAAAACTATAGCCTACCAAACTGGCGAAATCAATGATCCACAATTAGTAAACAGACTGTTAAATGCCCAAAGCCCCAATCCAGACAAAAGGATAGCATTCAATCAGATTGTTCCACGTGAAAATTCCCCAATACTGGATTTTCTCCTTATGTGGATTCTGCCAGGGCTAGTGTTTTATCTATTATGGAGACAAGCCGGCAAAAGCATTCAGGCAAGAATGAACGCAAGCGGAGGGAATTTCATGTCGTTTGGAAACAGCGGCGCAAAAATTTACGCAGAGTCAGACATAAAAACCACATTCGCAGATGTGGCAGGGCAGGACGAAGCCAAAGAGACATTAAAGGAAATAGTAGATTTCCTACACAACCCGACAAAATATACCACTATTGGCGCCACACTGCCTAAAGGAGCATTACTCGTAGGCCCTCCGGGAACAGGTAAGACACTCATAGCGCGTGCTGTAGCAGGAGAAGCTAAAGTACCATTCTTTGCCATATCCGGCTCGGAATTTGTACAAATGTTTGTTGGAATGGGAGCAGCAAAGGTACGTGATTTGTTTAAACAGGCGACAGAAAAAGCACCATGCATTATTTTCATAGATGAAATAGACGCGATAGGTAAACGCAGAGATACAGGAATAGGAGGAAACGACGAACGCGAACAGACTTTAAACCAGTTGCTGACAGAGATGGACGGATTCGACGGACGTAAAGGCGTGGTAATACTTGCCGCAACAAACCGCCCTGAGACTTTGGATAAAGCTTTGCTCCGTCCGGGACGTTTCGACCGCAGAATACAAATGGAACTTCCGGATTTGGAGGGACGAAAAGCTATTCTTAACGTTCACCTGAAAAAAGTAAAGCATGAGAATATCGACATGGATATTGTGGCACGTGCCACAGCCGGCTCATCAGGGGCAGAACTGGCCAACATAGTAAACGAAGCCGCACTACGCGCCGTTCGTATGGGAAGAAACCTTGTAACTACATCCGACCTGGAAGAGAGCGTAGAGACTGTAATTGCCGGAGCACAAAAGAAGAATAAAATTCTATCGACTAAGGAAAAAGAAACAGTGGCCTACCACGAAATAGGTCATGCCTTAGTAGCCGCCATGCAAACTAATTCAGCTCCGGTCCACAAGATTACAATCATTCCACGTACCTCAGGCGCCCTGGGATATACTATGCAGGTAGAAAGCAACGAGCAGTCTTTATTAAGCAAAGAAGACTTGTTCAACCGCATTGTAACATATACAGGAGGACGTTCAGCAGAAGAGGTAATGTTCGGTTCTTTCACTACAGGAGCTTCAAATGACATTGAGCAGGCTACCAAACTGGCAAGAGCAATGGTTACACGCTATGGCATGAGCGACAAATACGATATGATGGAACTTGAGACTGTAAATAACGCATATCTGGGAAATGACAGCTCATTAGTATGTTCAAATGAGACAGCAGCTGATATTGACAAAGAGGTTCTTGGCATAATAAAAAAAGCACACGAGAAAGCAAAGAGCATAATATCAGCCAACAAAGAGATAATGCATAAAGCAGCATCATTCCTAATCGAAAAAGAAACGATAACCGGCGATGAATTCATGAAAATAGTACACGAAAACAATAAATAAAAACAATAAGTACATCAGGATGAAACCTTATATAGCTCCTATAATGTTTTGTCCTGATGTTTATTTTTGCTTTCTAAACTCTAAGGGGGGTATTCCTACATTTGTTCTGAAAAAACGGACAAAAGACGATGAGTCCGGAAAACTCAACTTATCAGAAATCTGACTCACACTAAGTTCAGTAGTTTTTAAAAGTTTCTTAGCCTCAAATACCACAACCTCGTTAATCCAGCTCTGGACAGGGAAACCGGTAACAGATTTCACAGACATAGAAAAATATTTAGGTGTAACACAAAGTTTATCCGCATAAAAGGAGACATCATGCATATAATGCTCAAGCAGCAATTCAAAAAACTGTCTCGTTATATCTTCCTTTCTGGAATATGCAGTCCCGTGAATTATAGGTTTACCATACATGGAGACCGCTATCAATACCAATGAAAGTATCAATGTATTTCTTATTAGCAATGTATTACTATCACTCCCTTCATAACGTTCAATTATGGAATATAGTTTTACCATATCATCCTCTTTCTCAGTGCATAGCTGCACACAGGGAGCATCACCTATAATTCTCAAAAAGTTAAAATCAGGAGTTATGGGAATATCACGTACGATATCCATTGAAACAAAAAGGACTTTGACTTCAAAATCAGGAGAATATTCCACTATAGAAAAGATACATTTGGGAGGTACCACAAAAAGCCACTTATTTTCCACATGATACTCCTTATAATTAATTATTATCCTTATATTTCCTCTTGTACATACATTAAACATAAACCCGTCAAATACAAAAGGTTTGTTTTTAAAATCTGTGCCTAAAACTTCAGTCATCTCTTTAAATATGAAGTTTCTTTCACTTTCAAGTATCTTTTCTTCCATACGGTTACTAAAAATTCCATTTGTGCAAAAATAGAAAAATTACAGCAATATCATGAAAAGACTAGAATATTCCATCAAATTTACGTATGTTTGCCATAGTTAATATGGACAAAAAATAAATGCCAAACAAATGAAATACGTTTTTGAAATTAACATGAAGGTACGCGACTATGAATGCGACCTACAGGGTATAGTAAACAACGCCAACTACCAGCACTATATTGAACATACACGTCATGAATTTCTTTCCTCGTTGGGTGTCAGCTTTGCGCGCCTTCACGATGAGGGTATAGACCCTGTTGTAGCCAGGCTGAATATGGCCTTCAAAACCCCGTTAAGAAGCGGAGATGAATTCGTATCAAAACTATACATAAAAAAAGAAGGTATCAAATATGTTTTCTATCAGGATATCTTCCGTCTTCCGGACATGAAACCGGTAATAAAAGCGACTGTAGAAACCGTGTGCATAATAAACGGCAGACTGGGCGACAGTGAAATCTTCAACAATATTTTCTCACCGTATTTCTGCAATTAACTCACGATGAACGAAGAACTGCTATACACCATGGCTTTAACACGCCTTCCTGGAATTGGATTGATAGGCGCACACCGTCTTATAGAAGCTGTCGGATCAGCCACAACTATCTTCCGGGAAGTCTCAAATCTGAAAGACATTGTTCCTGACATATCAAATAAGGTGATAGAAATTATACAAAAGCATGATGTATTACGTTTATGCGAAGCAGAAATACGTTTTGCGGAAAAAAATAATATTACATGCCTTACAATCAATGATGAAAATTATCCGTCAAGGCTCCGTGAATGTGATGACGCACCTTTACTACTATTCTATAAAGGGACAGCCAACCTCAACAATCTTCATGTAATAAACTTGGTTGGTACACGACATGCCACCGACTATGGTAAAGACATATGCCAACGCTTCATAAAAGAGCTGTGCGAAATAATGCCTGACACCTTAATAATAAGTGGCCTGGCATACGGCATAGATATAAATGCACATAAAGCAGCTTTGCAATACGGAATGGATACTGTTGGCGTATTAGCTCACGGATTAGACAGAATATATCCATCAGTCCATAGACGTACAGCAGCTGATATGCTGTCACATGGCGGCCTTATAACCGAATATCCAAGTGGAACAAACCCCGACAGACAAAATTTCATAAAGCGAAACAGAATAATAGCCGGTATGAGCGATGCAACAATCGTTGTTGAATCAGCGGAAAAAGGCGGCTCACTAATAACCGCCAACATTGCAGAGAGTTATAACCGCGACTGCTTTGCTTTCCCCGGACGTATAGGCGACGAATATTCGATTGGCTGTAATAATCTAATACGCAACAATAGTGCTATATTGCTGCAAAGCGCAGAAGAACTGGTTAAAGCAATGAACTGGAAGGAGACCTCTTCAATACACTCGCACGAGGGTATCCAAAGACAACTTTTTCCAGAACTATCACCTGAAGAAAACCAGATAAAGACACAACTGGAAAATATCCCTGAGGGTATGCATATTAACACACTTGTTGTTAATACAAATATTCCTATTAATAAAATTACAGCTATATTGTTTGAGATGGAAATGAAAGGAATGGTACGCGCTATGGCAGGAGGAATGTATAAATTACTATAAAAGGATTTACAAAAAAGGGGACAACGCCTTGCCCCCGTACCTTGTTAACCTTAAATCTAATACTATGAAAAAAATCACGTTGCAAATGTAATATTTACACATATTATAAGCAAGAGATAACCCTATAAAATTTATATATTTAAAAATATTTCACATTATAAGTTATTTGCTTGACTGAATAATGAAATATAATAAGAAAAAAAATCCGGCATCTGAACAGATACCGGATTTTCTATATAACGACTATATATTAGTCTTTCAGTTTAGCCTTGATGAAGTCACGGTTCAAACGAGCGATATTGCTGATTGAAACGCATTTCGGACATTCTGCTTCACAAGCACGAGTGTTTGTACAGTTACCAAAACCAAGTTCGTCCATCTTAGACAACATAGCTTTTGCACGACGCAAAGCTTCTGGCTTACCCTGAGGAAGAAGGTTCAACTGGCTAACTTTTGCAGAAACGAAAAGCATAGCAGAACCGTTCTTACATGCAGCTACACAAGCACCGCAACCGATACATGTAGCAGCATCCATAGCTTCGTCAGCAACTGTCTTAGGGATAAGGATAGCGTTTGCATCCTGAGGAGCACCTGTAGATACGCTTACGAAACCACCAGCCTGCATAATCTTGTCGTATGCAGAACGGTCAACCATCAAATCCTTGATTACAGGGAAACCTGCAGAACGCCATGGTTCAACTGTGATAGTGTCACCGTCTTTGAAACGACGCATATAGATCTGGCAAGTAGTAGCACCTGTTGCAGGTCCGTGTGGATGTCCGTTGATGTACAATGAGCACATACCGCAGATACCTTCACGGCAGTCGTGGTCAAATACTATAGGTTCTTTACCTTCTTCAATCAACATTTCATTCAAGATATCAAGCATTTCGAGGAATGAAGTATCACCCGGAATGTCTTTCATTTGGAATGTATCGAAATGACCTTTATCCTTTGGTCCGTTCTGACGCCATACTTTCAGCGTAAATGATATATTTTTATCCATGTGATTTTAGTTTTTTAGTTTGTTAGTTTTTTAGTTTGTTGATTTAAACTCAACAAAATTATAAGTTCCCGGTTCATTGTATGCTTCAGACAGTTTTATCATTCTCAGTTCTTACATTTGTATCAAGTCCGTTTTTTCTTCTATAAATTAAAGAACCTAAAATTTTAGTTATCTCATTTATTAGAATCTCAATCTCCCTAAAACGCCCAGAATCAACAAACGACAAATCATACGAAAGTATCATCTGAGTTTCCAGTTCATTACAAGACCCTAAAGCCATATATAGAAAATGAACTAGATCTTTATCAGTACATCTTCCAAAACCTTCTGCTATGTTAGAAGGTATTGAAACTGCACATCTTCTAAGCTGAGCAACAAGACCAAATCGCTCTTCTACAGGAAAATCGGATGTACATTGATAAACCAACTTAGCCAATTCCATTCCCTTTTTCCAAACCAACAGGTCTTTAAACGTGCCCATAAGCAAACTTAAGAACTCAAAAACTTAAAAACTTAACTCTTGTAGTTACGAGTCTGTACTTTGATTGCTTCGTAAACCAATGGTTCCTTATAAAGTACAGGAGCCTTGTCATCGCTTCCCTGGTATTCCCAGCAAGCTACATAGAAGAAGTTTTCGTCATCACGCTTAGCTTCACCTTCTTCTGTCTGGTGTTCTTCACGGAAGTGACCACCGCAAGATTCTTCACGGTTCAAAGCATCGTAAGCGATAAGCTGACCCATTGTGATGAAGTCATTAAGACGGAATGCCTTGTCAAGCTCGATGTTCATACCTTCTTTTGATCCAGGGATAAACAGTTCTGTTTCGAATTCCTTGCGGATTTCTTTCAGACGAGCCAAACCAGTCTTCAAGCCTTCTGCAGTACGTCCCATACCTACATATTCCCACATTACACGTCCCAATTCCTTGTGGATTGAGTCAACTGACTTCTTACCCTTGATGTTCATCAGGTGGTCAATCTTAGCCTGAACAGCCTTTTCAGCTTCAGCGAATTCAGGAAGATCTGTAGAGAAGCGAGGAACAGTGATCTGATCTGACAAATAGTTCTGGATTGTGTATGGTAATACGAAGTAACCGTCAGCAAGACCCTGCATCAATGCAGATGCACCAAGACGGTTTGCACCGTGGTCAGAGAAGTTACATTCACCGATTGCGAACAGACCCTTGATAGTTGTCTGAAGTTCGTAGTCAACCCAAATACCACCCATTGTATAGTGGATAGCAGGATAAATCATCATTGGGTTGTAGTATTTGCGTCCGTTGATTTCTTTTGCAAGTTCACCCGGATTAACGTCTGTGATTTCTTCGTACATATCGAAGAGGTTACCGTAACGCTGACGAACTACATCAAGACCGAGACGTTCGATACTTTCAGAGAAGTCAAGGAATACGGCAAGACCTGTGTTGTTAACACCGAATCCGTGGTCGCAACGTTCCTTGGCAGCACGTGAAGCAACGTCACGTGGAACAAGGTTACCGAATGCTGGATAACGGCGTTCCAAATAGTAGTCGCGGTCTTCTTCAGGGATATCGCTACCCTTCTTAGTTCCGGCCTGGAGTGCTTTAGCGTCTTCAAGTTTCTTAGGAACCCAGATACGACCGTCGTTACGAAGTGATTCCGACATCAATGTAAGCTTAGACTGCTTGTCACCGTGTACAGGAATACATGTAGGGTGAATCTGAACGTAAGCTGGGTTAGCAAACATAGCTCCCTTACGGTAGCAAGACATAGCAGCTGTTACGTTACATGCCATAGCGTTAGTAGAAAGGAAGTAAGTGTTACCGTAACCACCAGTAGCGATAACTACTGCGTGAGCAGCGAAACGTTCAAGTTTACCTGTTACGAGGTTCTTTGCGATTATACCGCGAGCACGGCCTTCAACCAAAACCACGTCAAGCATTTCGTAACGAGTATATAATTTAACTGTACCGGCACCTACCTGGCGGCTCAATGCAGAGTATGCACCAAGAAGCAACTGCTGGCCAGTCTGACCTTTAGCATAGAAAGTACGTGATACCTGAGCACCACCGAAAGAACGGTTGGCAAGTGTACCGCCGTATTCACGAGCGAAAGGAACACCCTGTGCCACGCACTGGTCGATAATATTGTTAGAAACTTCGGCAAGACGGTAAACGTTAGCTTCACGAGCACGGTAGTCACCACCTTTCACTGTATCGTAGAAAAGACGATATACAGAGTCACCGTCGTTCTGATAGTTCTTAGCAGCGTTGATACCACCCTGTGCAGCGATAGAGTGTGCACGGCGTGGAGAGTCCTGGATACAGAAGTTGAATACACGGAATCCCATTTCACCAAGTGAAGCGGCAGCAGAAGCACCTGCCAAACCTGTACCTACAACGATGATATCCAAGCGGCGTTTGTTAGCCGGGTTCACCAATTTCTGGTGAGCTTTATAGTTAGTCCATTTCTCAGCTATTGGGCCTTCAGGAATCTTAGAATCTAAAACTTTAGTCATAATTGTTTTTAATTTTAAGTTTTTCTTTAGTTGACAAGTTGACGAGTTACTAGTTGACTAGGTTTCCTAGTATCTAAATGTAACTGAAGCCTTGTCACTAATCAAATGTTTTTTACAAAGAATACTACTGCTACAAGAGCAAATCCCAACACGATGATTGTTGAATAGATGTTAGAGATGCATTTCCAACGGTTGATCCAAGTCTTGTTGTTCCAACCCAATGACTGCATAGAGCTCCAGAATCCGTGAGTAAGGTGGAACCAGAGAGCTGCCAACCAAATCAGGTACAATACGAAGAATACCGGATTAGAGAATGTCTGCATGATGTAACCGTAACCGTCAGTTGCGTGAAGACCGCCCAACATTGGATCGCCTACAATTTCAGCAAACTGCATTTTGTACCAGAAATTGACAAAGTGAAGAGCCAATCCCAGAATAACGATAATACCAAGAACAAGCATGTTCTGTGAAGCCCATTCTACGTTCTTTGGTTTAACTGTTACTGCGTAACGTTCGTTACCACGTGCAGCACGGTTCTGGATAGTCAACCAGAAAGCGTAAATGATGTGAATTACAAACAAGGCAGCCAAACCTACTGTTGCAACCAATGCGTACCAGTTAGCACCCAGGAATTCGCAAATCATGTTGTATGCCTCACCTGAGAACAATGCAACAAGGTTCATCGCCATGTGAAATGTCAGAAACAGGACAAGGGCGATACCTGTAACGCTCATCACCACTTTCCTACCAATAGATGAATTACTTAACCACATAAATGATTGATTTTAAATTATTTAATAATTAAAACTAAAATAGTCTTTATTTATGGTTTTTAGACTTGGCAAAGTTAGACTATTTCCATCATTAATACAAACAATTAAGGAAATAATTCTTTAATTTGAGTTTATGAGTTTGTTAGTTTGTGAGTTTGTTTATGTATCATAAACCAACCTAAAAACTTAAGAACTAAAAAACTTAAAAACTAATTTTCTATCAATTCCAGCCCCTTCTGCACCGTTTTGTTTATAGAATTTATCACCTGAAAATATTCATTCATATCCCACAAATCGCGCGCAATCAAGGCCTTGAGTTGTATTTTTATCAACGGCAAAGCTGTTTTATATTCATCCTCCTTAAACTCAGCGCCCAGTGTCTTTCCAAGAGAAATCAAATCTTCCAGCATCTCGTCGCTAACTTCAAATCGCTTGTTGAAACGTTCAAACGTTTTATATTTCTCTTTCCATTCGCTGCGATGAGCATCTATCAACTTAAGGTTTTCCTGTACTATTGCCCCTTTATCCCTTAAAGCCAGATAGTAATCTGTATAATAGGTAGTGTCTATAGGAACAAAATAATCAGGCATTATACCGCCGCCACCATATACAGTACGTCCAAGTTTAAGAGTCTTGGCTTTAAGCGAATCAGGGAAATGTATGCTGTCCGCACTTAACATCTCACCCCTGTTGTATCTTTCTATAAGATCCTTGTTATATTGCTCGATACTTTCATAAGGTTTCTGTATGCAACGTCCGGACGGAGTATAATAACGGGCTACGGTCAGACGTATCATTGATCCGTCAGGTAAATCTATAGGTCTCTGTACAAGCCCCTTACCGAATGTACGTCTGCCCACTACCGTTCCTCTGTCCCAGTCCTGTATTGCACCAGTCACTATTTCACTGGCAGAAGCCGAAAACTCATCTACCAGAACTACAAGCTTTCCATCGCGGAAATCACCATTACCACGGGCATTGAACTCTGTACGCGGATTACGTTTACCCTCTGTATATACTATAAGTTCACCTTTCTGCAACATATGGTTAGCTATCTCTATAGCAGCATTAAGATATCCTCCACCATTTCCCTGCAAATCCAGTATAAGATTACGCATACCTTTTTTCTGCAAGTCATGAAGAGCTTTTTCAAACTCCTCTGCTGTAGTTGCCGCAAAACGGCTTATACGTATATATCCTGTAGTTTTATTCATCATATACGACGCATCAAGGCTATATACAGGTATCTTATCGCGTTTAACAGTAAACGGCAACAATCCGGATACTCCACGACGCATAATTTTCAGATTGACTTTAGTCCCTTTAGGCCCCCTGAGACGGCGCATTATTTCTTCTGTACTCATCTTTACACCGGCTATTACAGTGTCGTTCACTTCTATGATACGGTCGCCGGCCAATATCCCAACCTTCTCTGATGGTCCGCCTGAAACCGGCTGTATGATGAAAAGTGTATCAGTAGCCATATTAAACTGTACACCTATACCGTCAAAATTACCTACCAATGGTTCATTAAGTTTCTTAACCTCCTCTGCATCAGAATATGTTGAATGCGGATCAAGTTCTTCCAACATGTTTATAATAGCATCTTCAACAAGTTTATCCTCGTCCACATCGTCAACATAAAGATTAGCTATGGCAAATTCAGCCAGTTGCAGTTTTCTGGCAGGTGAATTTAATATCTTGTTCTGTGCAGACACTAAAATGACTCCGCACAAACACAATCCTGACATTAACAAATATCTCAGTTTCATATTCTTATAGTTTATATAATTACCGCAAACCTAAAGTTTCATACCTTCCGGTAAAAACGGTGTAACATCTTTTCCAAACTGTAATAATTCACGTACAATAGTAGAACTTACGGACGTCAGTTCAGGTTCTGTAAACAATAAAATTGTTTCTATACCTGCCATTTTACGGTTTATATCTGCTATAGTTTCCTCATACTCAAAATCACGGACGGTACGTATTCCGCGAACTATAAACTTTGCGCCACATTCACGCGCAAAATCTATAGTCAGTCCTGAGTAAGCCTCTACTTTTATACGCGGCTCGTCTGCATACAGTTCACGTATCATCTGTACACGTTTCTCTGTAGGGAACCATGTACGCTTACTTTCATTTATACCTATCCCGATTACAATTTCGTCCATAAATGTCAAAGCTCTTTTCACCACTGAAAAATGCCCGACAGTGAATGGATCAAACGTTCCGGGAAATATTGCTTTCTTCATAATATTTGAGTTTACGAGTTTGTAAGTTTGTGAGTTAGTTTTCATAAACCAACTCACAAACTAAAAAACTTAAGAACTTATCACGTCTTCTTCTACCACAAGATTTTCTATGATAAAATTCTGCCTTTCCATGGTATTTTTTCCCATGTAAAACTCAAGAAGTTCCTTTACGGCATCAGTTTTTCTCAAAGTCACCTGTTCCAGACGCATATCCTCGCCGATGAAATTTCGGAACTCATCCGGCGAGATTTCACCAAGTCCTTTAAATCGTGTTATCTCCGGATTTGGTCCAAGTTGTTCTATAGCGGCCAGTCTTTCTTCTTCCGTATAGCAATACTTGGTTACATAATTACCTTTCTTCCTGTTTCTTACACGGAACAGAGGAGTCTGTAATATATACACATGACCTTTCTTTATAAGATCAGGAAAGAACTGAAGGAAAAATGTTATCATCAACAGGCGTATATGCATACCGTCCACATCGGCATCGGTAGCAACAATCACCTTATTATATCTCAGTCCGTCCAGGCCATCCTCTATATTCAGAGCCGCCTGAAGAAGGTTAAACTCTTCGTTCTCATAAACCACTTTTTTGGTAAGTCCGAACGAATTCAACGGTTTACCGCGAAGACTGAACACAGCCTGAGTGTTTACATCTCGGCTTTTCGTTATTGATCCGCTGGCTGAATCACCCTCGGTTATGAATATGGCACTATCCAGACGAGGGTCCTTTTCTTCGTCTTTCTTGCCTGATTTAACATCATTCAGATGTATGCGGCAATCACGCAATTTTCTGTTATGCAGATTGGCCTTTTTAGCTCTTTCGCGTGCTATCTTTGTAACACCGGCTATGGCTTTCCTTTCTTTCTCGGATTCCTGAATTTTCTGCAACATGGCTTCTGCCACATCCGGATGTTTATGAAGATAGTTATCTACATTCTCCTTAATGAAATCGCCTACAAACTTATTTACACTAACTCCTGAAAGAGGATACGGATTACCATCTGTATCTTTCTCCGGAGCCATAGTAAGTGAACCCAGTTTGATTTTTGTCTGACTCTCAAATGTCGGTTCAATCACATTTATAGCAATCGCAGCTACCAGACCGTTACGGATATCCTGAAACTCCAGATTCTTACCATAAAATTCTTTTATAGTCCTTGCTATATGTTCCTTGAAGGCACTTTGATGAGTACCACCCTGCGTAGTATGCTGTCCGTTTACAAATGAATAATATTCCTCACCATACTGCGGACTATGGGTAAACGCTATTTCTATGTCTTCACCGGTAAGATGTACTATAGGATATATACCCTGCGATGTCATATTGTCATTCAACAAGTCTTCCAATCCGTTACGGCTTACTATACGACGGCCGTTATAATATATAGACAACCCGGTATTCAGGTAAGTATAGTTGCGGAGCATCGTTTCAATAAACTCCGGACGAAAATGATAATTGAGAAACAAAGTATTGTCCGGCTCAAAATAGATGAACGTTCCGTTTTCTTCGTCGGTAACCGATGTCGTATCACTGATAAGCTCACCTCTTTCAAACACAGCCTCACGCATTTGTCCTTCGCGAACACTTCTGGCGATGAACTTTACGCTTAGTGCATTGACTGCCTTTGCGCCGACACCGTTAAGTCCTACACTCTTCTTGAAGGCCTTTGTGTCATACTTACCTCCGGTATTAAGCATTGAAACAGCATCGACAAGACTTCCTAAAGGAATACCACGTCCATAGTCGCGTACAGACACCCTGAGATTATCCTCAAGAGTAATGTCTATACGTTTTCCTACTCCCATCTTGAACTCGTCTATACTGTTATCAACCACCTCCTTAAGCAACACATATATACCATCCTCAGCCTGAGAACCATCTCCCAAGCGTCCGATATACATACCGGGACGTGTCCTCACATGCTCCATATCGCTCAAGTGACGGATATTCTCTTCGGTATAAGATACCTGTGTTTCCGGATTATTTGTATTAAGATTCAGTTCATCCATTGTATTTTCATTTATGAGTTTATGAGTTTGTTAGTTTATAAGTTTGTAAGCATCAAGCAACTTAAAAACTAAAAGACTCAATTTATTTTTCTCTTATAAGCGCGGCGGCGTTTGTGCTGTTCTGATTCAAATGCGCTCCACTGCGACTGTACTTTCTTGTTCTCCTCCAGTTCAGGATTACTTTCACCATATTCAAAGCCCATTTCTTTATAAACCGGCACAAGATCGTAGAACAGCAACGCATTAACTCCCTTACTCTGATACTCCTGTTTCACTCCTACCAACAACAAATCGAGCACTTTCGGTTTCTTTATAAACAAAGCCTTCAACAGGTAATACCATCCGAAAGGAAACATCTTACCTTTGGCCTTCTGCAATGCTTTCGACAATGAAGGCATTGATATACCTACCGCAACCAATTCTCCTTCAGCATCTTCCACCAATGACACCATACGCAAGTCTATAACCGGAAGATACATCTTTATGTACTGGTCTATCTGCCCTTGTGTCATCTTAGAAAAGCCGTACAGAGGAGCATATGCTTCATTGATAAGGTCGAATATCCTCTGTCCGTAATTCTTCTCATTCAGTTCCTTACGGGTGAGTTTTTTTATCTTCAGATTATATTTCTGCAGAATGATTTCCGAAATACGAACAAACTTTTCCGGAAGCTTTTCAGGCACCTTCAATTTAAATTCTACCCAGTCAGCTTCCTTCTCAAAGCCAAGTTTTTCTATATGAACAGGATAATACGGATAATTGTAAATAGTAGCCATGGTTCCAAGTTGATCGAAGCCCTCAACCAGCATACCTTCAGGGTCCATATCAGTAAATCCCAGCGGGCCTACCACATATTCCATTCCTCTTTCTTTTCCCCATTTCTCAACCTCATTTATTAGTGCTTCCGATACCTCTGCATCGTCAATGAAATCAATCCATCCGAAACGCACTTCCTTTTTGTTCCATGTCTCATTGGCACGCCTGTTTATGATGGCAGCTACACGCCCCACAGGCTTCTCATCCTTAAAAGCCAGGAAATATTCTGCTTCACAAAACTCGAAAGCGGCATTTTTATCCTTGCTAAGGGTGTTCACCATGTCATCGTACAAATCGGGTACGGAATAAGGGTTGTTTTTGTATAATTCATAATTGAGACGAATGAAAGTATGAAAATCTTTCTTCGTCCTAACTTTCTTAATGATAATGGCCATTTTTGTTAAATTGAAATTTCGGCGTAAAGTTAATATTTTTTGCGCTTATTTCATGACAGGTATGGGAAAAACTAAAAACAGTTGTACAAAATAAAGACTTTAGAAAAAATACTATAACATTTTAATAGAAATGTATTTACTTAAATAAAAAGGAATTTTTCCCTTTCATATTCTCTAAATCAAACCTTGATTTTTATAAATACAACTTGTATTTACAAAAACGTAATCTGTATTTATGTAAATATAAGTTGTATTTATAGATTTTGTGAAGATATAAATATTTTTTCATGGCATAAACAGAACTTTTCTTCCTCATAAATCAATATTTAAACGGAATAAGTTACATTTGCGAAATAAGCTGCAGTAATGTCATAACATAAAAACAAATAGCACATGAATACAAATCCAGAACTCGAACTAGCCAATACACTGATAGCTCAGACAGGTACAAACATATTCCTGACAGGAAAGGCCGGTACAGGTAAAACTACGTTTCTGAGAGCACTGGTAAAAGAATCTCCCAAGAGAATGATTATCCTTGCCCCTACCGGCATTGCAGCAATCAATGCAGGAGGAATGACTATACACTCTTTCTTCCAGTTGCCATTCGCACCATATATACCAGGTACAGCTTTCGGCGGTGATGCAAAATACCGTTTCCGCTTCGGCAAAGAGAAACTGAACATTATGCGAAGTATTGACCTGCTTGTGATAGACGAAATAAGTATGGTGCGTGCAGACCTTTTGGATGCGATAGACGATGTGCTTAGAAGATTCAGACGTAACAGCAAGCCTTTCGGTGGTGTGCAACTTCTGCTTATAGGCGACATACAACAGCTGCCTCCGGTTGCAAAAAACGACGAATGGCAAATGTTGTCAGAGTATTACGACTCGCCTTACTTCTTCTCAAGTCATGCCCTTAGAGAAACAACCTTCTGCACTATAGAACTAAAAAAAGTTTACAGACAAAACGACGCCCGTTTTCTCTCACTATTGAATGCCATAAGAGAGAACCGTTGCACAAGTGACGACCTGAAAGCGCTGAACAGCAGATACATACCAAATTTTGACAAGTGTAGTGACGAAGGGTATATCCGCCTCACCACCCATAATATCCAGGCACAGAAAATCAACCAGATGAAATTAGACGAACTATCTTCGCAGAGTTATAAATTCAAAGCTACCATAGAAGGTAATTTTCCTGAATATTCATACCCTACCGAACTGGAACTGGAACTGAAGAAAGGAGCCCAGGTGATGTTTGTAAAAAACGACATATCCGGTATGCACCGATATGCAAACGGAACGATAGGACGTATCACAAACATCTCGCACGCAGGAATAGAGGTTATGGTAAACGAAACCGGCACCAGAGTAAATCTGGAAGAGGCCGAATGGGCTAACACCAAATACCGTCTGTATGAAGATACTAAAGAGATTGTAGAGGAAGTGGAAGGTACATTCAAGCAATATCCTCTGAAATTGGCATGGGCAATAACGGTCCACAAAAGTCAGGGACTGACATTCGACAAGGCCATAATAGACGTGTCATCATCTTTCGCCCACGGTCAGGCATATGTGGCCTTGAGCCGGTGCCGTACTCTTGAAGGACTGATTCTCAGTTCTCCAATCTCTGCCGGTGCAGTAATAAGCGGCAGTGTAATAGATTCATTCACAGACGAGCAGCGCAGGTCTGTGCCCACCATGGAACAGTGCTCGGCCATGCAGAGAGCGTATTTCACCGACTTGCTGAAACAATTATTCGGATTCAGACAAATGGAGATATCTCTGAATCATTATATCAGACTGGTGGATGAACATCTGTACAAAACATTCCCAAAACAGTTGGAAATGTACAAACAAGAAGCGGAACGCTTCAAAAAATCTATAACTGAAGTCAGTATAAAGTTTGAAAACCAATATACCCACATGACGGCACAGTCTGCTGATTGCGAGACAGACACATCTATTCAAAGCCGTATATTCAGCGCATCACAATATTTTGCTGAAATGCTTAAACCGCTTCAGAACTTACTTGAGAGTACGGATATTACATCCGACAATAAAGAAATAAGAAAAAGATTAGAAACAGCATTAGAAGAACTGACAGATACCGTAAGAATAAAGTCTGCCCTTATGGAGCATGTACACGACAAAGGTTTCCACGTTCAGGATTTTCTTCGCAAGCGTGCCATACTCAGCATGGAAGAGGATAAAGCTACCACTGTGAGCAAGAGGCGTGAAAAACCTGAAAAGAAAATAATACAGGAAAGCAGTGATATCGAAAACATGGAACTTTATCGTGCATTGGTAGAATGGCGCAGAAAGAAGGCTGCAGAACTCGGACTTCCGGCGTACACGGTACTACAGCAAACAGCCATTATCGGACTGTCAAACAATATGCCCAAGAATGAACGCGAACTTCTACGCATAAAATGTATAGGCAAGAAAACCGTAGAGAAATACGGCGATGCCATCATGGAGATATTAGAGAAATTCAGATAATGGAAAAATGTACCTCCTTATCTGAAAGACTAAATCCATGAATAATTTAAATGGCATTTAAATAATGTTTAAAAACCGTTTAAATGCCATTTAAATTAACTGATGAATTATGTTATTTATCTATTGTCACCTCGAATGAATCGCCCTTCTGAAAACCTGATATTGTTACCCCATCGAAATTGATATTCTGGCGTGCTACAGACACAGGCATATCATAGTAGTGGTTTGATTCTATATTTAATTTCCCGTGAACAGCATTGCAAGCTGCTGTGGCATTATAATTAATAGGCAAATTACCATATGCACCTTTAATAAATAGAGTTACATCATCATCAATAGTTGATGTCGATGTAGGGAATACCATAGCATACATATATGCAGTCTTGCTACTTTCTATTTTTATACCATTTGTATCCGTAGTCTCAACTCCACCCTTTGCGGTAACTTTTATTGTGTAGTCTGAATTCTCCGGTGATATACTATATTTAGGTGTTCCGGCTACTCCAACTACAACCTTATTACAGAATGGTCCTGTTATACCTACTTCGCTTAATGTGAACGTTTCTGTGTCACTATTTGTGATTTTAAATCTGTAAACGGCAGTAAGGACTTTAAAGTTCAGACTTGCTGCATTATTGTTTACCATTCCAGAGCCTGTCATAAATACATACGGTTTAAGATGTTCAGTCGTTGAAATAGCTGTCTGTACATATGCGTCAGGAAGAGTAAACTCTACATCTGCAATCTTAATATTTGTATCACTAACAGGTGATACAGCCCAAACCACATAATCATTCTGATATGGAATATCTAAACCTTTAGTTATACCAAGCAATGTTTTAGTCTTTATTTCACTGTTAGGGGTAACTGTAGTTGGTGAATAAAGCATTCCATCTGTAAAACTGACCAGTTCATCACCTCTCTTAACGAATGATTTCATTTCATCGACAGAAGCATCCCAAACATATTCTAGGGAGTTTTTTTCATCATTTGCAATATTCCAATGGGCACGCGATTTACTTTCCGAAAGTTCTGCGGTCAAAGAAATATAATAACCTTCATTATCAGTTGCATCCGAATTCTGTGAATTGTCTAAAGAATTAACATTTTCAGTGGAGCATGAAATCGAGAAGAAAGATAATACAGAAAAACAAATTATAAATAAAGGGATATGTTTTTTCATAACCTGCTTATTTAATTATTACTGTTCAAAAATGAAAAACCAGGAAACTCACCACCATATCCGATTTCTTCTGATTCTCCGATTACTTCATCACCAGAACTTTCACAAATCATCCCTTCCATTTCCAAATTATAAACCCCACAATTTGGTGGAAGATAATCTTCCTTATTACTACGAATTGAGCCGAAATTGTCTTTTAATGTCTTCATAATATGATTTTAACGTTCAATTTCCAAAAATATATATTCTTTAATACATAAACAACTTTTCGGCCAGGTTTCTTTAATTCAGTGAATTATACGCCCTTATAATAATAGAGAGTGCATGTAAATTACATGTCCTCTCTATTATTGTAATATTATTTTTTTAAAAATCAGTATATAGACTTACCATCGTTAATCTTTTTCAGTCTTAACAAGGCCTCCATATAATAATAGTCGGCATAAATTATTGACGCATCTATTTCGGACCCGGCAGGCCAATGACCGGTAGAATGCAGCAACAGCGAGTTATTCACATCACCAGCCCTATATTCTTTCGAGCCAAGACTGACGAGCATCTTCTCTGCAGCATTTTTGTATTTATCAGCCTGCTCACCCTCACAGAACGTTGACAGTTCCAAAAGTGCTGAAGCCACTACACAAGCCGCAGAAGCATCGCGGGGAGCATTAGGGATGCCAGGCGCACTGAAATCCCAATAAGGAATATAATCTTCAGGCAGACGCTCCAGATAAACCTGTGTAACTTTCTCCGCAAACTCCAGATACTTAGGGTCCTTAGTCTCACGATATACAACTGTATAACCATATATTGCCCATGCTTGTCCGCGAGCCCACATACTATTGTCAGCGTATCCCTGATGCGTACAACGGTTAATACACTCACCAGTCAAAGTATCATAAACCGCTACATGATAAGATGTATAATCGTCGCGGAATTGATTCAACATTGTCTTGTCGGCATGAGATACGGCAATATTATAAAGATTTTTGTTGCCACCATTCTTTGCTGCCCAAAACAACATTTCAAGATTTATCATATTATCCATTATAGTGTTATGACCACCGAACATTTCCACATTACGAGGCCATGAAAGGATAGCTCCTACAGCCGGTCTGTAAAGAGTAGCCAAAGAATCAGCAACAGCCAAAATCACTTTTTTATACTCCTCGTTTCCTGTAAGACGATAACCGTTACCATAACTGCAGAATATAAGGAAACCAAGATCATGGTCATAAGCCGGTATTTCTGCGAGGAACTCAAGAGAGCGTGTAAACTTGTCAGCCTCATCCCTGATACTGTCATTTCCTGTTGCTTCGTAGTCATACCACAACACTCCCGGCCAAAATCCGGCTGTCCATTCTTCTTTCGTTGCCTTACGCAGATTCCACTCTGTCTCTCCAGACAGGATATTACGTGGCATCATGGTATAATCCATACTGTCAACTGAATGAAGACTGCTCAGTGTCTTGTGTATCTGTACATCACAATAATGCAATGTTTCGTCCACATCAATCTGTGATGTAGGTTTAGAAACGCAAGCGGAAAGCATAAGCAATCCCAAACCTGCGATAATCTTGTTTACTTTCATCTTTTCCCTTTAATATTTTTATTTCTTGTTTTTTCCAATTCTGAACCAGTCAGCATCCATCCATCCGCGTTCCTGTCCGTGAGGAGTGACGCTGAACAGACCGACCTTTGCTCCTATCCATTTGCCTTGTCGTGCTGTAAATTGACTGCCTACCTTGTGGAAGCGACGGCCGTCGGTGCTGTATGAGAATGTACAGATTCCACCTTTGTCAACCCGTACTTCCAGATAAATCTCTCTTTCATAATTCGGATATAGTCCGGCCTCAAAAATATTACTGCTGTCCAAAACTCCAACTACAGAGACTGACTCTGGAGAACCCTGTTCTGCATCATGGCATGTAACATACTTAAGCAGGAATTTATTTCCTGATTTTTCCACTCCTAAATAGGCATAATCCCATCCCATAACGATAAGTCCGGACATCTGTCCGTCTGCCTTTGCCGATACTTTCAGTTTGGTTGTAACAGTAAACTCTTCTGCCGGGAACTTCTGAAGAAGAAGATTCGGCACTTCCCAAAAGTTATTGAAATTTTCAGACAACTGATAACCATAAAGACGTATATATCCAAGGTCAGTAGTAAACCCGAAGAAATCATGATAATTGGCATGCCACTGCCATTGTAATCCGAGATGACGTGAATTAAACTCATCACTTTCTACAGGAGTTTCAACAACTGTTTCTTTTTTCGTTACGGGCTTTCTATATGTCGTAACAGGATCACCACAGCCGTCACCATCCTCATCAATACCTATAACAGGCCAGTCAGACTTCCATGTCATTGGATTTAGATGTACCACCCTTCCGTATGCGCCCTTATCCTGAAAATGCAGGAACCATGACTCACCGGCCGGAGTGTCTATCCACGCCCCCTGATGAGGACCGTTTATATCAGTCTTCCCCTGAGCCATTACAATACGCGGTTCATACGGGCCATAAACATTCTTAGACCTCAAAACGAGCTGCCATCCTGTAACAACACCGCCTGCCGGAGCAAATATATAGTAATACCCATTGCGTTTATAGAATTTTGCCCCCTCTATAGTATGATTTGTACCATCGTTTCCATCGAATACCATTACAGGAGCTGAAATCACGGCCGAACCTTCTCTGTTCATCTCGCACACAGTAATTATACTGTTAAATCCTGTCCTGCTACCAGCCCACGCATGTGCAAGATAGACATTGCCATCCTCATCCCAAAGCGGACACGGGTCTATCATTCCTTTGCCTGCTTTAACAAGAACAGGCTTTTCCCATTCACCGTAAATATCTTTTGTCTTTACCATGAAAATGCCGAAATCAGGATCACCCCAATAGATATAAAACTCACCGTTATGATATCGGATTGAAGGTGCCCATACTCCTTTCCCGTGACGTGCTGATGCGTAATAATCAGCAGGTTCCACACTCTTTATGGCATAATTTATGATTTCCCAGTTTACCAGATCGGTAGAGTGGAGTATCGGAAGTCCGGGAGTACAGTTGAAACTGGAAGCAGTCATAAAAAAATCATCTCCTACAACACATGCATCCGGATCCGAATAATCGGCATGAATAACAGGATTGACATATGTCCCGTCTCCTTTGTCAGATACCCAAACCTGAGATTTATATTGAGCATGCGACAATATGACGGACGATACAATACCTATGAATAAAATAAACTTTCTCATCGCAATTATTTTTAGAAGTTAATCTTTAACTTCAAATTAATGGAAACAATCTTTCTACCAATAAGAAAACACAACTAATACTATAACTTATTATTCAATACTTTCAAGCAATAAGTAATTTACCAACAATCTTTTATCTATAATACGAACGAAAAAGTTTTTACACCTAACCTAAAACCATATTTTTTATAATTTTCTTCCATTGTATTTCTTATATCCTTTCTGTGCGGCCTTATCAACAGGATATAATCTTACGGCAGCACCACCTTTCGGCTTTAGTCCGAACTTTATGTTCTGTGAAGAATTAACAAGGAAGTACGAACATTTTACATGTGTTTTGGTCTTTACAGTTTCACCGCCATCGGTATATATACAAGCCAGATATGTCTTGTCCTTGTCAAGGAATGAAAGGTCAAGCACTTCGTCAGAACCGTCGTTGTTGGTAATCATACCCACGAACCATTCTTCTCCATTACGACGCGCCATGGTAATATTTTTTCCAGGAGTTCCATCCAACACTTTAGATTCATCGAACACAGTTTTAAGGTTTTCAAACCATTCTATTTCCGGCTCCCCTTCGTAAAGTGCTGGTTTGTCATACCAGAAAATAGTCTGAAGCGGACTATACATTATCAGCGACAACGCCAACTGATGTGCATGAGTATTCTTCAGTCTCTTGTCGTAATAACAGATTGTATAATCTGCCGCACCGTTAATCATTCTTGTAAACGGCAGTATTGTGTTGTGTGTAGCATCAGGGAACTCCTCGTTACCGTGAATACCTTCCTGAGTAAGAAGGTTAGGATATGTACGGCTGAAACCTGACGGACGGAACTCGTCATGGATATTCATCATCAGATTATTTTCTGCAGCCAGACGAACCATATCGTGCAACCATACAGCCCAACGATGACTGGCATACTGAACAAAACCAGACTTCACTCCCACTACGCCCCACTCTTTAAGCAAAGGAAAAAGTTCACGCATCTGTTTCTGTAAAGCATGCTGGTTTACGTAAAGCCATACACCCACTCCTTTTTCCTTTCCGTGTTCTATCACTCTCTTCATATTAACATGTGGAACCACCTTTGTAGCATCACCGTCATGCGAAGTACATGGCATATACCACTGCCAGTCGAAAAGCATATAAGGAATGTTATGTTCGGCACAGAAATCAATAGTGGCAAGCCCTGCCTCAGTAGAAATAGCAGAACGCATAATCTTACCCGGTTTAATCCATGATGTATCTTTTATTTCACATGGAGGATTTAAATTCTCTATTATATAGTTATGTTCTATCAACTGTCCCGGCTTTTCGGCAGCCATCACAATCTTCCATGGAGTAGCATAATATGTAACAATGTCCACAGGACTGTACATAACAGATTTCAGTGTACTGCGTTTTTCTGCAGAAGCCTGATATTTAGTAAGACACCAGTCGTCAACATCGGCATCTGTCAAAGCAGCCCAAAGCCCGTTGGGCAATTCAAGAGTCAAAGCTCTTTCCACAGGGTTTGTAAGAGCATTGACATCGAGATGTTCAAACCATCCTTGCGCCCATTGCTCGCTCCATGCCATAGTTCCGTCGGCAAAAGAATATTCAGTAAGATCGCCTGTCACTTTATGGAATATCGCATCTGGATGTTCAGGGAAGAAATAACGGAAAGCTATACCCTCGTCGTATGCCCTGACTTCCACATTTAGACGATACTTTGATTTATCCTTTTTAGACATATATACCACTCCGGCATTATAATTATCCTTCACAAGACTACGCTCCCCATAAAGCGGTGTCCACTCGCCCCTATGTTTAGAATATGAAACGGAGTCTATCTCCATATTGTCCATCCAACATTCCGGCTGCTGAAGAGTTCTTTTTCCAAGAGCCATCTCCCATACACGGTTATCTACATGCAGTCCGGCTTTAGACTCCTTCAATATGCTTTTATCTTTAAAATCAACAGTATAATAAAGGCCATTGGCACCAGAAACGGATGTCTTGCCATAAAACTTCACTTTATGCACCCCTCCAGGAGATGTCAATTCCAACTGTGTGCTTTTCTCTGCATACAATGCCGTACTTACGGCAAATGCCATCAATGGTAGTAGTAATCCTTTCTTTATCATTTTATCGTATGTTTTTTATTATAATACGAATAAATCTGGGAAATCACTTAATGGATAATTACCTTTTTTTATTCACATAAAGAGTAATCTTATTACTTCTGCAAAACAAGGAATTCATTTAAAACGTGATTAAACTCCTTAGGTCTCTCCATATTAAGCATATGCCCACAATCATCAATAACCATCATTTTGGCATTAGGAAGATAATCAAGTATTTCAGGATGTTCTGGGAAACGATTATTTTCAGAGCGTCCTTCCAGTATAAGAACAGGGACTTCCGGCCTTTTTTTCTTAAGCTCCTCAAAAGCATCCATACCAGCTGTAACTCTTACCTCTTTATGTAAAGGTTGCCATGCATCCCAATCATATATCATCTTCCATAAAGGTTCTCTTATGCTGTCTCTCAAAGTTCCTCCAGACGCAACCAGTCCTTCAAACCATTCTTTTTTCATGGCATCTATACCTCTAGCCTTAAGAGCTGATATCTCCTTATCACGCAAAGCAGCCTCATCCGAAGTCATCGGTTGACTTGGCCCTTTACTCTTCCTCAAATTTCCACTAGCTAGAACAGCTGACAACATTCTCTCCGGAAACCAGCCCAACATATCTGTACCTATATATCCACCTAATGACAACCCAACGATATGAGCCTTATCAATATGTAATGAATCCATCAAAGCCACCAAATCTTCTACGTGCGTAAACTGATAATCTTCACTCTGTGGTGACGATTTACCGTAACCGCGTAAATCATAACGTATAGTTCTGTAATTTCTGGCAAACACATAAAACTGTCCATTCCACATTCTGCAATCCAACGAATGACCATGCACAAAAATTAAAGAAGCACCTTCTCATAATATAAATATCCATTGCCAATATTTACATAACCAGTTTTCAGATTGAATGCATTAATATTTATACATAAAAAAGTAAAAAACAAAACGTAAAAAATAAATGATTTTCTCATATAATATCTTTAATAATTATGTACTTATATAATCTAACGGCAAATATAAACCAACAAAATCTTATTATTAAATACGAATGTGTTTATTAATACACTCAATAAAAAATACGTACGGTCCATAAATGTTCTATATTTATAGACTATACGTATTTATCAATTGATTTACAATATAATAAGAACTAATTATCAAATACCATCAGAGCGATTTTATAATATATGCTCCAGAAAATGTCTAAAACTATTATTGTCCTATAATATCTGAAATATAAAAGGCTTAACTTAATAATCTTTTATTTCAAAA
>JAHLFB010000013.1 GCA_018884025.1 Candidatus Phocaeicola faecipullorum | reverse complement strand
AAACAGATGCAAAACAAATTTCAAGTAGAATCTCTTTTTAGTCTGAATAGTGTGATTTATAAATAAAAAACAGGTTGTCAAATTATGATAATTTTCAAGATTTGACAACCTGTTTTTATTTATTGTTTATTGAAATATAAAGCTATAGGCTCATTTTTCAATCCTTCAGGAAGAGTAACAGTTACATTATCACCGTCGCATGAATATTTTACTTTTCTGTTGTTCTTTACAATACGGATACTGCCCTTAGGTTTATTACCTTTCCATGATATTGTTTTAGGAAGTTTTTCGCCTTCTGGGAGCGCATATATGGCGTATATGGTTTTATTGTCTTTTGAAGCAGTGAACCATGTGTTGCCATTATTGTAATTTGGAGTTATTCTGGTAGAATAAATGGCTTTGCCGTAGTCTTTTAGCCAAAGTCCTGTTTCTTTAAGTCTGACAATAGCTTCTTCTTCTATTGTACCTTGGGGAGTAGGACCTATACCTACAAGGAATGATCCGCCTTTGGCTGTAATTTCTATAAGTGTATTTATTATCCATCTGGAAGACTTATATTCTGTATTTTTTCTCCATCCCCAGCCTTTGGTAAGCTGTATATTACTTTCCCATGGGTAATTCAGCTGTTTGGGAGGAATTCGCATTTCAGGTGTTGCGTAGTTCTCATTTTTTCCAGGAACGGTACGGTCAACAGCTAACATCCCTTTTTGTGTTTTGCGCGCTTTTTCTATTATTTTGTCAAGATCTATGTCTTGTCCGTTTTCAGGTCTTACTTGTCCACCATCGAGCCATAATATGTCCACTCTGCCATACTTGGTTGTTAGTTCGTCTATTTGTTGAGCAGTAAAATTTTTGAACTTATTCCACCAGTCTGGATGTTTCTTTATATTGTAGTTTACGTTTCTGTCCGGAGTTGCCATGTCTGGATTCCAATAAAATTGGTTGTGCCAGTCTGGCTTTGAAAAATAAGCTCCAATCATGAAATCCTTTTTACGGAACTCATCGAATACATGGTATGTTACATCTTTAAGTGGGTTGTTCTTGAATGGACCTTTCGCTATAGAAAAATCTGTAGTTCGTGTATCGAACATACAGAATCCTTCGTGATGTTTGGTCGTAAATACAATGTATTTCATCCCTGCGTCAGCCATTATTTCAGCCCATTTTTTAGGATTAAATTCTGTCGGGTTGAATTTATTGCTTAAACTCCAGTACCACTGTTTGAATTCTTCATAGTTCATGTCAGACTGAATCTTTTTTCGTCTGTCGTAAAAACGTTCTTCTGAACAAAGAGGCCATGATTCGTTTATTCCCTCTACAGAATAAAGTCCCCAATGGAATATTACACCAAATTTAAGGTCTTGCCATTTGTCAAGTTTTTCTAAAACTTCAGGATCAGTAGGCCATTGATATGTTTCAGACATCAGATGTACATCTGTTTCTTTTTTATCAATGAAATGCTGTCCATAAGAAAGTCCTGTTGAAATGGCAAATGATGTTATTGATAATATGATTTTTCTAAATGTTTTCATGTTTGCAATATATTTTATGTGTCTTTGTTTTTTTATTTTGCTCCGGTGATTTGTGGTTCATAATCGGACATTTCATGTACAAGCCATTCACCGTCAATATTGTCGTATAATACTGAAGAACCTTTTTCTAGTCGTTTATATGTTGTGTCTCCAATTTTTACGTCATTGTTTCCTAGACTGAAGGTGGCATTGTTCTTTGTGTTTACAATCTGTAAAGCAGCTGGTTTTGCAGGATCCAGTTCTGCCTTTATATTCCATCTCTCACAATTGAACATATTCCCCTTTCTATTTACCTTTAATTCTTTTTGTCCGTCAGGCTGTATTCTTATGACAGTAAGAATACGGTTGGCTGTACTTGGTTGGAATTTTGCAGTCATGTGCCATTGGTTTACATATTTGTTTTCTTGTCCCTTTTTCATTTTTTTAGGATCTGGCGGGCAGACAAACTGATCAGTTTGTGTAATTTCACAAGGTTGGTTACTGAATATCTGTGCTACTGAAGTAAACATCTTGTTGTCGTATCTTGTAGTCAGTTCGTTGTTCTTGTTATCAATCTTAAATTTTACAGGACTATGTAATAACCAGTCCCAGGTAACAGGTTTTGAGGCTTCCAGTTCATCGTATATTACCACTATGTTTGGATGCAACATAAAAATGTGTCTGCGGTATGTCTTTAGTGGTGTATCTCCAAATCCGTTTTCAGGAGTTTGTGTAATTCCTGCATTCTTAAAGTTCTCTATCCACATAGGATATTCGCTTGTCCCGCAATATGCGTTCGAAGCGTCACCAAGGGCATAGGTTATATTCTCGCCATTCAGCATACGTGTTATTTTTCCGTATGCACGTGTAGTGAAGGGTTGGCCTATACCATCAATAAGGATGGTGTTATGTGCACGGGTATGTCTGTACGACATTAGGTTGTGTGCATCACTGAAGTTCAAATAATATCCGGTAGAGCGATATACAGGGACACCTCTGAAATGTAAGTTAAAGCTGTTTTGATCAGCTAATGTATGACTTCCTGAACCGAATTGGCTTGAACGGAAACTCAAGAACAGATTACGGCTCGTGTTTTGTATAGCCGAATGCGCCAAAACTTCTCCTATATCTTCCAACCAGATAGCATTAGGTCTGTCTTTGGGCAGTTCTTTGTTTTGTGAATATGTCTTGTTACTGCGTGCTATGCGATATAGCCTCATTTCAAAATCGCTTCTCAACTGTCTTCCACAATGATTGGCATACCATGCAGCATAAGGATTGCCTGTTTCTCGTGCAAGGAAATCCACAAATGCAATGCGTTGCCTGTCAGGGATGGGTTGTCTTTCATTGCCGTCTCCGAATCCGGCGCTCATTGTTTCCACAGGAAAGGCATATAGCAATGAACGGCCTGCATTCTGGTACCATGGGTGTTTAAGAAAGTCTGTTCCTGCTATGTATGAGAATAAACTTGGAACATAATATAAGGTGTGAGTGTTTGCAGTAAAATATCCAGTACCGTTGTGCCACTCACCGTCACGGTTGAAACCGGATGCTGGGGCTCTTGCTGTCCACACTTCATAACAGTATTCCAACATCTCGTATGCTGTCTTATTTTTGTCTGCAAACATAAGACCTACCTGCATCATTTGTCTGAAACAGTGTTGCCAATAGTGATTATTGAATATATGTGTTTCTTCGTGTCCGTTGCGTTGTACCATATGGTGTCCTTTTGCAACTTCAAATACCATGGCTTCAATTTTGTTTAACCTTAATTCCGCAACACTATAATTTAACTTTATAACTTTATTTATAAGTTCCTGAGCAACAAAAAGTTGCCCAGGATTTTGCCGTTTCAGATTTTTCACTTATCTTAGTGTTGCAATTAGAAAACAAGCGAAAATCGTAACAAGGCATGGCAAAGGTACAAATAAAATCTGAGAAACTCACACCTTTTGGAGGAATTTTTTCAATCATGGAGAAATT
>JAHLFB010000122.1 GCA_018884025.1 Candidatus Phocaeicola faecipullorum | reverse complement strand
TAAAGTGGTCTTCAGTATGTAAAGTTTAATAGTAAGTACATTGACTGTATAATGCTGTTTGGCATTTAAGCTTTACCTTCTAAGTCAACTTGTTGACTGATAATACTTTATTACTTGCGAAACTTGAATTAATAACTAAAACCTGACACACATGAAAGGAATCGTACTTGCAGGTGGTAGCGGAACAAGGTTGTATCCCATCACCAAAGGAGTGAGCAAACAGATGCTCCCTGTGTTCGACAAACCGATGATATATTATCCTATATCAGTGCTTATGCTGGCCGGGATAAGGGAAATACTAATAATCTCCACTCCATATGACTTGCCCGGTTTCAAGAGACTTCTTGGCGACGGCAGCGAGTTCGGAGTGAAATTTGAATATGCTGAACAGCCTTCACCTGACGGACTGGCACAGGCTTTCATCATTGGCGAGAAATTTATTGGCAACGATTCCGCATGTCTGGTACTTGGTGACAATATTTTCCACGGAGCGGGCTTCAGCGCAATGCTTAAGGAGGCTGTACGCACTGCGGAGGAAGAGAAGAAGGCTACAGTGTTCGGATACTGGGTGAACGACCCTGAACGATATGGTGTGGCTGAATTTGACAAGAACGGTAACTGCCTGAGCATAGAAGAAAAACCGGCAAAACCAAAATCGAACTATGCGGTGGTGGGACTGTATTTCTATCCTAACAAGGTGGTGGACGTGGCGAAGAGCATCAAGCCGTCGGCACGTGGCGAACTGGAAATCACTACCGTGAACCAGCGTTTCCTGGAGGACGGCGAACTGAAGGTGCAGACTCTTGGACGTGGTTTCGCATGGCTGGACACTGGTACGCATGACTCACTGAGCGAGGCTTCTACTTACATAGAGGTGCTGGAGAAACGTACGGGGCTGAAAATTGCCTGTCTTGAGGGTATAGCTTATCGCAAGGGATGGATAAGCGAGGAGCAGATGAGAAAGAATGCAGAGCCTATGCTGAAAAATCAGTATGGACAGTATCTGTTGAAAGTGATTGAGGAGTTGAAGAACAACAAATAGAGAAGATTCTTCATATTTTCAATGAAGACAGTGCCCTTCTGACATACTCCTTCTGCATATCAAGAGGCTTAAGGATATCTCCATCGTACTGGAGCAAATCTATATCTAACGGTACAATGCCTGTGGACTTGGAATCTGATCCGCGTCCGCAGGCTTTTTCTATTTCCTTGAAGCGGTGTTTAAGCCCGGATACGTCCATGCTGGTTGAAAAGACTGCAGCGCGGTTATGATAGTCGGGAACGGAGGCAGAAACACCTTCGGCGGCAGTTACAACTGTATCGCCCCAGATAATATCCGGGAAAAGATAGGAAAGGGTCTCAACGGCCTTTTTTATATTAGAAACGGGGTTGTGATTGGACCCGATACATATGATACAAGTTTTCATTTTTGACAGCTGTTTTGGAAAGACATTGTATTCTTTTGCATTATTTATATGACAAAATTATGAATTTCTTCGTAAATTTGCCATGCAATGATTAATTTATAATTTTGACAGTGGACAGGAAAGTAATGCCGGCTATCAACTGTATAGCTGAATTCGACATAAAAAGACCGGTTAGAAAAATTCTGCATAACGGTATTGTTCTTAATATATTAGACACAGGAAAAGAGGATGTTGTAAGGCTGGATCTGGTGATGGGATGCGGTCAGGTGGACCAGAAATTTCCATTGCAGGCTATGATGACCAACAGGATGCTCAGGGAAGGAACCGCACACATGACATCGGCACAGATAGCCGAGAAGCTGGACTTCTACGGGGCGTGGCTGGACTTGTCGTCGTCGGTCAACAGCGGATTCATAACTCTTTATTCATTAGGCAAGTTTTTCGGACATACAATAAAGGTTCTGGCCGAAATGGTGAAGGAGCCTGTATTTCCTGAAAGGGAACTGAGGATTGTGACCGAAACGAACAAGCAGATGTATTTGGTAAACTCGGAAAGGGTGGAAGTGATGGCCAGAAAAAGGCTAAACGTGGAACTTTTCGGGAAGGAGCATCCGCTGGGCAGATATGCGGAGCTGGATGACTACGACAACCTGTCGGTGGAGATGCTGAAGGACTTTTACCGGCAGAACTATTATTCGGGAAACTGCACCATCTTCGTAGCCGGAAAGGTGACTGACGAAGTGCTGGGATACATAGATGAATGTTTCGGAGACGATGCGTGGGGGCATAACAGGGTAAAGGAAAGGATGGCATTGCCGGAACCGCGCGGTTTCAAAGAAAAGAGAGTCACGATAAAGAAAAACGACGGTATGCAAAGTTCCGTCAAGATAGGTATGTTCATGCCTGACAGGATGCACAAGGATTTTCTGGACCTGAGGGTGATGAATACCATGCTGGGAGGATATTTCGGAAGCAGACTGATGAAGAACATCAGGGAAGACAAGGGATATACATACGGTATAGCATCCGGAATAGTCTCCTACCCGGGAAACAGTATTCTGGTGATAAGCACGGAAACGGACAACGGCTATGTGGAAGGAGTGATAAGCGAGGTGAAGAACGAAATAGACAGGATGAAGAACGAGAAAGCCGCAAAAGAAGAGCTGGATATGGTGAAGAACTATATGATAGGCGACATTTGCAGGGCTTACGAAAATGCGTTGTCGATATCGGAGGCATGGATATATGTACTTACGACAGGCGTTGACGACGATTTCTTCGACAGGTCTGTGGAGTCTATCAGAAATATGTCGGAAGACAGGATTATGGAACTGGCCAACAGATATCTTGACTGGGACAGAATGGTCGAGGTAGTGGCAGGTAATATTTAATTTACAAAGTATAGAATGATGACAAATATAAGGAAATACAGCATTGCCCTATGCCTGTTTCTGGCATGCGGGGCTACGGAAGTGGAAGCACAGCTATCTGTGGGATACTACAAGTTCAAGAACGGCGCCGAATATACAGGACAGCTGAAAAGAAGAAGACCGAACGGTATGGGAAGAACGGTATATCCAAACGGCGACCTTTACGAAGGCGAATATGTGAAAGGAAAACGCGACGGCGAGGGAGCAATGATGCTGAACATAGGAGAAAGATATATAGGCCACTGGAGCCAGGATATGAAACAGGGGAAGGGTACCTACTATTTCACCAACAACAATATGTACAACGGTTCATGGGAAGCCGACTGTCAGGAAGGCGAGGGAGTGATGGAATACTTCAACGGCGACAGATACTCAGGCGAATGGAGCAGAAACAAAAGAAACGGCAGAGGCAAGTATGTATGGGCCGGAGGAGCGGTATATGAGGGCGAATGGAAGAACGACCTGAAAGACGGTGACGGAAAAATGGTATGGGAAGACGGCTCATATTACGAAGGAGAGTGGAAAAACGGCTTCAGACACGGCAAGGGCACATTCGTATATACCAACGGCGACAAATATACCGGCGAATGGAAAGACGACGTGCAGGACGGAAAAGGTGTGTATTTCTTCCATAACGGAGAGAGATACGAAGGTGAGTACATGAACAGCGAGAGAACAGGAAGAGGGGTATATACGTATCCCAACGGAGACATGTACGAGGGTGAGTTCAAGAATGGCAAACAGGACGGAAACGGAACATTCAAATGGGCGAACGGAGCTGTATATACAGGTACATGGAAGGACAACGAAAGAAACGGATACGGCAAATACGTATGGGCTAACGGTGACGTTTACGAAGGACAGTGGAAAAACAATATGGCCGAAGGAAGCGGAAAACTGGAAATGTCCGACGGCTCGGTATATACCGGAGATTTCCTACGTGGAAGGGAACACGGAAAGGGTATAATAAAACAGAAAGACGGCAGTGTGTTTGAAGGCGAATTCAAAAACGGAAAGAAAGACGGCGAGTTCGTGGAAAAAGACGCATACGGAAAGATAACCAGAAAAGGAACTTTTAAGAATGGAAGACTGCTGGATGATAAAAAAATGTAAATCGGTATAAAATTTGATTTCTTGTGATTTTTTTTAGACATTTTTTTCCTTTTCTTAAAAAATAAATGTATTTTTGTATCAGACGGATTGTTAAAACATGAAGCCTACCGCATAATTTAAGAACTTTAAAACTTAAAAACAGACATAAATATGGACAAAGTTTTGAATATTATTAAGAATGACCCATGGCTGGAACCATATGCCGATGCCATTAACGGAAGGCATGAAATGGTGATAAGAAAAGAAAAGGAACTGACTAAAAGATGCTCCTTGGAAGACTTCGCTTCGGGGCATTTATACTTTGGTTTACATAAGATTAAAGACGGGAAAGACTCAAAGTGGGTACTCAGGGAATGGGCACCCAACGCAACAGCCATATATCTGGTAGGCGATTTCAACGGATGGAAAGAATTGCCGGAATATAAACTTAACAAAATTAAAAGAACTGAAAACTGGGAAATAGAACTGCCGGCTAAGGCTATGAAGCACGGCGACCTGTTCAAACTGAAAGTTTACTGGAGCAACGGATGTGGAGAGCGTATCCCTGCATGGGCTACAAGGGTGGTTCAGGATGAAAACACCAAAATTTTCAGCGCACAGGTATGGGACCCTGCAAAACCTTATAAATTCAAGAAGAAAGTATTTATCCCTAACGTGGGACCACTGATGATATACGAATGTCATATCGGTATGGCACAGGATGCCGAAAAAGTGGGTACATACAACGAATTCAGGGAAAAGATATTGCCTAGAATAGCAAAGGACGGATATAACTGCATACAGATTATGGCTATCCAGGAACATCCATATTACGGAAGTTTCGGATATCACGTATCAAGTTTCTTTGCTCCTTCATCAAGATTCGGTACTCCGGACGAACTGAAACAGCTGATTGACACTGCTCACCAGATGGGTATAGCGGTAATAATGGATATAGTTCACTCACATGCTGTTAAGAACGAGGTGGAAGGACTGGGCAACTTTGCAGGCGACCCGAACCAATATTTCTACCAGGGTGGCAGAAGGGAACATCCGGCATGGGACTCTCTGTGCTTCGACTACGGAAAGAATCAGGTGTTGCACTTCCTGCTGTCAAACTGTAAATACTGGCTTGAAGAATATAAATTCGACGGATTCAGATTCGACGGCGTTACTTCAATGCTGTATTACAGCCACGGACTGGGTGAAGCGTTCTGCAACTACGGCGATTATTACAACGGTCATCAGGACGACAACGCTATATGCTATCTGACACTGGCAAACAAACTTATACATAGCGTCAATCCAAGGGCTATCACTATAGCTGAGGAGGTTTCAGGTATGCCGGGACTTGCCGCACCGTTCGAGGACGGAGGATACGGCTTCGACTACAGAATGGCAATGAACATTCCTGACTACTGGATAAAGATAATAAAGGAAAGAAGAGACGAGGACTGGAAGCCGTCAAGCCTTTTCTGGGAAGTGACAAACAGAAGAAAGGACGAAAAGACAATTTCATACTGCGAAAGTCACGACCAGGCACTCGTGGGCGACAAGACTATAATATTCAGACTCTGTGATGCCGACATGTACTGGCATTTCAAGATTGGCGATGAGAACGGAGTTGTACAAAGAGGTATAGCCCTGCACAAAATGATAAGACTGCTCACCGCTTCGACTATCAACGGAGGTTACCTGAACTTCATGGGTAATGAATTCGGTCATCCGGAATGGATAGACTTCCCAAGAGAGGGTAACGGATGGTCGTACAAATACGCAAGAAGACAATGGAACCTTGTGGACAACAAGGAACTGTGCTATCACTATCTGGGCGACTTTGACGAAAAAATGCTGGAAGTGATAAAGAGCGTCAAGAACATACAGAAGACAGACGTAGTGGAAATATGGCACAACGATGGCGACCAGGTTCTGGCATACAGAAGAAAAGACCTTGTATTCGTATTCAATTTCAACCCGACAAGGTCGTTCACAGACTATGGCTTCCTTGTACCTAAAGGAGCATATGAGGTAGTTCTGAATACAGACAGCAAGGACTTCGGAGGATTCGGATTCAACGACGACACCATCACTCACTTCACTTGCGTTGACCCATTGTATGCTAAAGACAAGAAAGAATGGCTTAAACTTTATTTACCGGCAAGAACTGCGGTAGTTCTGAAAAGGGTGAAGAAATAATTATGGGGTGGAATAACAACAGAAACTATTACGGTTACCGTAAATATAACAAATCAGCTGCACGCCTGAGTAATCTGGTGTGCGGCTTGTTGTTTATTATATTCTCCATGGTTTATCTGGCGGTTTTCCAAAAGGATCTGCTGGAGGCCATACATTTCTCAGTGGCAAAGGGAAACAGCGATTTCCATATAGTTCCGGCAGCAATAATAGTGACGGTCATCCTGCTTATACTGGAATGGGGACTCAACCTCCTGATGAGACTCAGGGGAAGTGTGAAGGCATTGGCATATCTGCCGTCATTCCTCGGACTAATCACCATGACGGGGTTCGGCCGCGACGTGTATATGGGAGGATTCAGTCACGTATGGTGGTGGCTGATGCCGCTGCTGACAGTAATCTATGTGTCAATAGTGGTTATGGCCGGAAGAAAATTCAGACCGGCAGTCAATCAGGATACTTTGAGCATGACAATATGGAACATTGTCCTGATGCTGGCAATGAGTATTGCCACGATGTGCCTTGGTAATACCGACAGATATTTCCACAATGAGCTGAGAATGGAGAGCATGATAGCAAAGGGGAATAACAGTGAAGCCCTGAAGGTAGCGGCAAAATCGGCAAGGACTACAAGGACCATGACGGCGCTGAGAATGCTTGCCATGACAAAGGACGGAAAAACAGGGGAAATGCTTTTCAAATATCCGCAAAATTACAGGGCAGGAGGACTGTTTTTTGACTCCGACTCATCAAAGACACTCAGATATACCAACGACTCAATTTATACATACCTTGGGGAAAAGCCGAAATACGGCGAAAGCAAGATGGAATATCTGAAAAGACTTGCACAGAAAGGTGACAGTTGCATGGCGGCAAGGACTTATTATCTGGCAGGACTGATGCTGGAAAAGAGGATGGACGAGTTCTCGCAATCGCTGGAAGAATTTGCATGGAAAGGAGATACGCTTCAGAGGTATTACATAGAAGCGGCATTAATGTATAAGGAAATGAACCCGGAATGGAAATACGAAATACCGGCAGAGGACAGCGTTTACCATAAAATGCTGATAGAGTACAGAAACAGACAAAACGGCTCATATAAATCGGTTACTGAAGAAAGAAACAAAATGAGACTTGAGTTTGGAGATACATTCTGGTGGTATTATGATTACCAGTAATAACTTTTTTAGAGGATGTGTCAAAATGACGCATCCTCTTTTTCGTTATATAATCATTGCTTTCTCATTTTTCATAGAGTATGCTTTCAATTTTCCTGTAATATCCCTATATCCATGCTTTCAAGCGGTATAATCGGCTG
>JAHLFB010000121.1 GCA_018884025.1 Candidatus Phocaeicola faecipullorum | reverse complement strand
ATAATCATTTTTTATATTTGTACCCTAATAATTGTTTTTATACATTAATGTCGGATACAAAGCTATAAAAAAATACAAAAGGAGTATAAAAATAATTATTAAAAATATAGCCTATAACAAAAGGAACCTCAAGATATAAGAGGTTCCTATCGTTCATGTCAAAGTAAAGTGTTGAATTAAACAATG
The DNA here is from genome assembly GCA_018884025.1 of Candidatus Phocaeicola faecipullorum. Lineage (GTDB taxonomy): Bacteria > Bacteroidota > Bacteroidia > Bacteroidales > Bacteroidaceae > Phocaeicola > Phocaeicola faecipullorum. The sequence continues at coordinate 28,386 of JAHLFB010000121.1, read as the reverse complement.
ACCATGATGTCAAGATGAAAATTGTAGTTGTTAATCAAACAAAGTTCACATGACTTAATTCGTTACCAAATGCGTGCAGCGCATCCTGTATTTTTTCTACAGTCTTTTTACTTGGCTTTCTTCTGCCAGTAACATAATGACTTAACTGACCTTGTGCAATACCTGTAATGCGTTCCAATCCAGCCAAAGACAATCTCTTGCTATAATAAGCAAGGAAAGAAGGAACATCATAACAGAAATCGAAAACCAAACCTTCAGGCACATATTCGCCATCAGCTTTATAAGCATTAAACACGTTCAAAAAATCTTCTTTCGCTTCATTGACGGTATTACCTTCACCGATAACTCCGAAACCTAACGGATTATCACCAGCTATATAAGCACCATAAGTACCGTCATTACCCAATTCAATATTAACCGTAACTACCATAACTATATATTTATTAAAGGGAGGGGTTAAATTTTAACCCCTGCATCCCTGATTATTGATTTTAATGTACCGGGCTTCACTTCAGCAGAACCATGATTGCTTGTAGTGAATTTTTTTCCGGTCATTGGACTGAACCATTCAGGATGACCAGCCCTTTGTTTTCCGGTTTCATAGCATCCCGCCCTGGAAAGGATGCGATGTAGTTCATTATACTTCATATAACGCTTTGTTTGATTAACAACACAAAGATAATGATATTAATTTTAATATCAAATAAAAACTAAAGTTTTTTTTCTAAGCTCGCAAATATTTTGCGTAAACAATAATATACTTTATTTCCCGCCGCCCGATTTTGCCGTCAACGTAGTGATCAGCGGCAAAATCGGGCGGCGGGCGGCTGTATAGCTACCCACCTACCCTAAACATACTGCTACAGCCTCACAGATGCCCTACAGTCGTCCATCGTCTGCGTAACTATAGTTATTACAGTCCGCATAAATAACGTGGTCTAACATCTTTATATTAAGTATTTTTGAAGCCTGCTGCAATGCCATTGTTAGTCTGTCGTCGTCTGCACTCGGTCTTACGTTTCCGCTTGGGTGATTATGTACCAATATCAAAGAAGTGGCGCAAACTTTCAGTGCTTCACGAAGAATTAACCTTATATCTACTTGAGTGCTTGCAAGTCCACCAACTGAAACACGTTGTTTACGGATTATTCGGCTGCTTTGATTAAGGAATATTACCCAACATTCCTCATGGTCTAAATTCTGTAAATATCTATGCATGACATTATAAATATCTTCGCTACATTTAATTACTTTGTTGTCTGCCTTACGGCTTAACATTCTGCGATATAGTTCTATTACTGCCATCGCCATGGCTCTCCGTGCCGGTGTGAGTGTCTGACAAATTTCTTCTATCGTCACATTATCAGACTGCAACAACATTTTTTCTACTTTTTTTGATGTCTTTTCAGAGTTAGTAATTTGATAAACGACTTCTGCGTCACTTAGGTGGCGGCATTCGCCACACATTTCAAATAAATCTTTCATGAGTTTATAAGTTAATTAGTTTAATAATAATGTTTTACCTAAAAAGAAACCACCGATTACAGATGCTCCAAAGCGTTCAAGCATACACGAAAACTTTGCGTATGAATAGCCTTGTGTCAGAATATCATCAAAAACCAAAATTTTCTTTCCGTTGAAAAATTCTTTGTCGAAATCTATAGTCTGAACTGTTTCTAAATTCTTGCTGCATTTCGTTTCGTGGATGGCAAGACGTGCACCATGTACGTGAATATGGTCGAATGCGTTCACGGCTCCCGATAGTCTGCAAACTTCATCAGCAAAAACTTTATATCGAGTGAAATTTCTTTGTTCACTACTCGCAGGTATGCAAGCAAAAACAATATTCTTTGCATCAGCTCCATAGAATTGTATCAGTTTTTCGGCTACCATCTTTGCTACAGATAGGCTTCTTTTACCGTCTTTAAACTCCCAAATTAAGCGTCTAATTTCCCAGTCTCTTTTTGTAGCCTGTTTATATTTTGTAGGCAAGTAATCAAAAAAGTTATACATTAATTTGCTCCACTGCTTTTGGTATTCACTGCTATAAGTTCTCATATCGGTAGGTATTAAAAAATTTATTCAAGCGCTGAGAGAGGGAGAGAGCCTTTTCATCTGCTATTCCTGCTCTGAGGTTTTTTTTCATTCAATCACCTCGGTCGGTCGTTCGCCTTTTACACTGCGTCAAAAGGTGTGACATAGCGTTAAAGACAAGTTTCTGCCCAAAAGCGTAGCCTTGAATACACCCCCAAAGGGGTGGAGATTTTTTGAGCGAACATAGCCTGAACTTGTAATACGATATGTAACATTTACCTTTGCAGTGATTAAAAGGCGATACTGACTGAAGGGGATAGAAAAAAGAGCCGAAGAGCAGACAAGAATAGCAGTAAACAATACATACCGCTTTAAAACGGGAACAGAGTGGGGCGGGTGGGCCGCTGCGTTGCACGCTATCGGGAACCTCAGAAAGTCTTGCCAAAGTCTTTCTACCTTAGACTCCCGAAAATTGCGCCTTTTGCCATAAAAACGGCTTGACGGTATGGTGAAAGGGGCAATTTTCGGGCGCCCAGCAAACTGTTTTACAACATATTAGCGTCCGAAAAGCAGTCTAAAAAGTAGAATTTGCAGGAAAATTCCGCTCCTCAAAAAAGAAAAGCGCACATAATCAGCCGAATACATCCACTCAAGCCCGCATTTTATGCGGAAGTCGGTAATCCGACCCCCCACCGCCCTACGCCAAAAACCTAATGGGCACCTTTGAAAAAAGCGGAATATGTAACGATACATTCTCTACACGCGCGGTACTCGCCATCGCACGCATAAATAAATCAGCCCCGACAACCATCATGCACGGTCATCAGGGCTTACATTAAGAAAAATCTAATTAGCTGTAGAAAACTACATAGAAGATGTAACAAACATATCGAAAGTCATCTGAGGGAAACGCTCGCATCCGATACAGAGAGTATCGAAAGCATCTGAACCGTCAGTTCTCGCCTGAAGCTGATCTTCTTCAGTCTCTGCAAGTTTCTCACCTCGCTTATCCTTACCACCATTATACACACCTGCTGTCTGGACTGAGATAAGAAGGTCTTCGTTATTCTGCACATTGAAGAAAGGTATGAGCTTTGCTTTACCTGCAAACATACGGTTGAGGAGCAGCCATTTCTCGATGTGCTTCATCGGTGGGCCTATATAGACAGAACGCACTTCCCATCCTCTATCCAGGAACGCACGTTCGATTACGAAATGGAAGTCTTCATCATTGACTGCATAGTTGGAATCAAGGGCTGTGCTGTCGTAATAGAAGATGACTTCCTTACGTCGCTGATGTCGATAATACTTGCAGAAGTCATCAACCAAAGCTTCGAGCTTACGTTCATACTTTACCCAGAAGGATTTGATAACCTTGAGTCTGTTCCTGTCCGGCTGCCCGGCTACCAACCAGTTGATATTTGCATTAAAGTCAAATGCTATGCAGATAGGCTTATCCCTATCAAGGTCAGCATCCATCAGGCATGAAGGTTCCTTGATTTTATCGAACTGATATTCGAGACTGTCTAGATAGCTGAAATCGGTTGCATTGTACTTATGTCCTTCAGTCATGCTTGAGTAGAAACCATCCTTGCTTATACCGATACGTTTACAGAGTATTGCCGTCTGGAAGGTAAGCGGCGGCAAATCACGCTTCATCTGATTGATAAAGGCTTCACCCAGCAGCTGCATATTCTCGATTGTGGAGAACTCACGGTACAGAACTGCAGCAGAACCTAAACGGCACACATCACGATTCAATGTACGAAGATAATCCTTCAGATATAAAGGTACAGGCTCAGATTTTGCCTGAAGCTCACGAATGCGTTGCTTGGTACGCCAAATCTCGTGAACTGTAGCTTGGATAACTTCAATAAGCTCCGGATCACATTTCTTTTCATAGTCCAGGAACCAGGAACCTTTCTTTGTTACGGGCATATCGGAAGTGATAAGCATACCATGGTGAAAATAATGATGGCCAAAGTGCTGCTTATTTCCACGGTTGGCAGGAAGGGTTTCATCCTTCAGCTGCTCAAAGTCAATATACTTTGCCTCGTCAATATCGAGATAATCAAGAGAAAAGGAGTTGGAAGTTCCGGAACGGTCCTGACTGATGATGTAACCTATGGAACCATTGTAAAAGGAAATCACATTTTCCCAGTTATCCGGCTGGAATATAGGTTCACCCCATCCCCATGATTTGGGCGGTTTCCTACCGATAGTCCAATGAACATCACGCTTATAACCCCATTTCTGCCAATGTATAAGCATTGAAGGAATGGTGTTTGTAAGCGCACGTTTACAGTTCGCTGCAACGAATCCTGTAATGCTACCAGGCATACGTTGCATATTTCTCAAGTTGATAGCAGCATGTATAGGACCTTTACCCCAACCACGACCAGCACAAAGTACAATATCCTTTGCCGGAGTATAAAGAACCTGCTGCTGTGTCTCATGAAAATACTCTCTCATGGCTCAGGCTCCTCCACCTTTTTAGGGTTGAAAATATCATCTTCGTTAAAGTCTGCATCCTCAAACCTGATGTCCTGGATATCCTCATTCATGTACTGCTTAATCTTATCAGCAATACGCTGACGGATATTCGGAATAGGGCGAATACCAAGGATAGTCGGGTCTGTAGATGGTTGGAATGGCTGGATAACAATCTTGTCGTAACCAAGATCCTTAGCATCCTCTTTGTCGAGCTGCATGTATTTGGCATAGTAATTGTCACAAGCTGCCATCGCCCTGGCATCCTTCATACGTTTAGCCATCTCGTAACTCTCTTCGTTGCGCTGAATGAAACGATAGCGGTGATAATCTTTGGTAGATTTGTTCAGATCACCGAGAAGATACTTGATTATACGAATATCCTCATAAGCTGCCGATTTCTGTATATTGTACCGTTTCTGCAGTTCAAGCACAAGTTCCTGCTCACGGATACGAGGGTACTGAAGCCAATAGTTGTACATATCCCTAAGACGCAACAGGCGCTGCTGTATTATCTCGGGTATATTCTTCTCTTTCATCTCATCAACCGATGCGAAAAGATACTCTTTGGCTATATCTATAGTTGCTGGTAGTGGCATATATCATTATAAATCTTCGTCTGAGTCCATATCACGAAGATATGAACCTATAAGCTGAACGGCAAGCGGACTTCCGGCTTCAGCCAGTTCAAGTTCGTTCTGTCGGATCTGAAGGGCGCGTTCGGCTTTACCCTTGCGGTAAGCCAGACTTGCAGGATGAGATTTGTCTGAAAGGATTTCACGGAATCTGCGTTCGTCAATATCCATAAGAACCGCAATATCCGATACCGGTGTAAGCATAGATGCCAGCTCCTTTATGCGGTCAATCTGTGTTGAAGTTAATTCCATGTAGATGTAAGCTGCGAGTGTTAATAATATCGGAAAACTGGTCTCTCAATGTAAGGAAGATATCAGGTTGCGTTGTGATAATAGAACATTCAGTTCTGTTGCCTCTAGTCTGGTTCTGGCTGGTAACTACAGTGACCATCCATTTGTCGTTCTCAACTAAAAGCACTTTGGAATGGTTTTCTGTAAGATACACATCATCGAAAACGACACCCATGAATGTGGAAAGATTCACGGTCTTCTTGGCTGCCTTCAGGTCGGCCATAAGAACAGCATGAAGAATCAGTTCACGTTTACGGAGTGAAAACAGTCTGCGTAAGAACTCTTCTGAAGTAGAGAATGTAGATACATAGACTTTTGCCGGACCGGTCTGCAGCAGAATGAACTCGAGAACATCAAAAAGTTGAAGCCGATTATCCAGATAGGCTTGTAACGGCACATCGGATATCGGCTTCAACAATCGGTTTACAATCTTCATACCTTAAGCCCTAAATCTTGTAAAGCTTTAACCTGGTCATCACTAACATTGTTGCCAGTGGATATCAGGAAGTCGTACTTGGCTTGCATCTTGGCAAGCAGTTTTTCGTACTTTTCCTGGTCTTCTGCTTCCTTAAGTTCAGCAAGTTTTTTCTTGTTGTCGGAAAGGTAGCCCCTTGCAGCACTGACTTTCTTGGCCATTTCAGCAGGATCTTCAGGAGATTCACCTTCAGCACCCGTACCTTCCTGTTCACCCGGCTTGTAATGGTCGTACTTGTTCATGTTGTCCCGATATTTAGTATCCAGCTCTTCCAATTGCTTCAGGTATTCGTACCTGTCGCAAGGAAGAGCATCTCTCATGGTTTTCAATGTTTCGAAAGTTTCCTTCAGTCGGAAATATATATCCTTGTTAGATTCCCATAACTGTTGGATTTCTACGGGCAAAGAATCATGGTCTTCACGCTTTCCTTTTGCGATGACAGCCTCTTGAGGTACATCGTCATCAGAACTTATCTCTGCAGGTTTGAATGTTTCCAATGTCTTTTCAACAGATGGAACCAACACTTTATCCATTTGAACAACATCCTGAATAGTCTTGCGGTCAAGACGGATTTTAAGATATTTATTCAGTTCGTATTCTATTTTAGAAGCGAACTTTTGAGGGTTGCGTGAAATGTTCTGAAACAATATACGGTTACGTGTAAGTTTCAGAACCATCTCAGCACCCTTCAATAAATCACGCTTAGCCGGCTCAGTATTGAGCCAGCCTTGCATGTCTGTAGTCAATTTATCATCTATAAACATAAACCTATCTCCTATTTAATTAATCACCCGGTTCAATAGCACTACCGTCAGCTCCGGAAATGTCACCATCTACAGTTTCAATCTTACCAGTGTAGAATGGAGAAGGACATACATCAGTACACTGAGCCTCGAGCGTAGTTCCTGCAGTACCGGTATCACCTTCGCCGGAAGTCTGCGAAATGGTTACTGAAGGATCGAAAGCTTCAGAACCAATAACACGGAACTTACCATTTCTTTGCTGACACAAGAAAATCATTTCATCGATATTAGCCTGGCGAGCAAAACCTGTAGCTTCTTCATCGGTTCCGGCATGAAAAAGAGTACCCTTATTAAGGAATGTCTTAGAAGGAGCTTCGCCCTGTGACTCAGAAGTTATTGAAGATTTATTCGTTAGCAAATCAATAGATTGCCATTTTTTATCTGCAGCCATGACGAAATCACCAACATAAGTAGCCGTAGCAGCCATATTCTCGGCTGTACCATCAAGTTCAGGAAGAGTCGGCCACTTAGCTATCCAACTTTTTGGTGCAAAATACACCTTACGTTTTATACCCGGTGTCGAGGTCTGACCAGGACACCAGGCAAGGGATTCGTACATCCCTTTACTTGTACAATCTACTGCCATATATTAGCCTCCTATACCAGCGACAACAGAAGTAGTACCGTCGATAGTACCGACCAGAAGTCGCTCTTTTGAAATTGTTTCAAATTCAGCACCAAAGAACATCGTTGCAATAAAATCGAGTTTAAATGCGTGATGTTTTTCAACCAGAATCTTCTCTTTGTCTGCACCATTACCGAAACCAACAAGCATATTGCTCTTAGTAGTAAGATGAATAAACGGTGAGTTCGCCTTATTAGCCAAAGGAACTAATTCACATCTGTTATTAGAACCCTCGAGGAAGGTCTTTTCGAATGAATTATTATATGGAACATGACCAACTGTAGCCTGATAATCATCAACGTAATTATCATATACACCTTGCGGTATAAATAATTTAGTTTGAGTTTCACGCAATACTGGATCTGCAGCACGGTAGAACGCCTTAAGTACATCAACAGCATTGTCTTTGCTGATAGCTTCGATAGTGAACATGTTACCCAGTTCTGCAGAAATCTTACTAGCATCTTTCTCTGTTTTGGTAATGGTATCAAAACCATTAAAAAGGTCTTTGGATTTTGTACCGCTTGGATTTCTAACAGCTGACCAAAGTACTGCATTAAGGTTTGCACCTAATTTAGCGGATAAGAATGCAAGTACCTGACGAGTTATATCCACATTCTTCAAGGCATCACCCTTAGAAATCAAGTTACCGTAAACTGTCTGCCAAACAGAGTTAGGAGAAAACTTCTTAACTACACTACCAAGGAACGTTTCCAGTTCACGGGGTTCGATACCTACGCTTTCGGTATCCTCACGGCCTTCATCGTATGGTCCAAGTTCAATGTCGCCAGACAATTCGCCAACAACTTCCTTACCTCTAACACCCGGTCTTTGTGTCATGTGCTTTAAAGTTCCAGCCATGGCAAGAACAGGCATCATCAGCAATTCTTTTCTATACTTGACAGCAGATTTGGAAAGCTGCTCGTCAGTAATTTTTACGTATCCTTTTTCGTCTGCCATATTACAACAAATCTTTTACACTGTTAAACATTTCATTTGCGGTATTAAGTTTAGTGACGTCATCATCATCACCTTCATCACCGTTGATGTGTGTGGTATCATCACCATCATTCTTCTTCAGGTTTTCGTTCTGAGTTTTGAGGTCTGAAATTTCATTGTCTTTATCAGAAGATTCCTTCTCAATGTTGGCAATGTGGTCGTTGATGGCTTTGACCTGGTCTTCAGTAAGAGTTACCTTACCATCTTTGTCAAATTCCATACCATCGATTTTCAAGATGGAATTGACTTTCTGATAATCCTTTTTCATAAACTTTTGAGTAGAATTTATTTGTGTCTTATTTTGAGCCTGTGTTGTTTCTGTGTTTTGTGGCTTCAGAAATTTATTAACGAAGTTATTGAACCAGTTAGGTGCTTCATCATCCTTTATCTCAGCTTTCTTATCTGGAGCCGGAAGTTCCGGAAGATGAAACATATTGAATCTTGTCTTCATGGCATCGTCAAAATTCAGCTTTGTACCATCTTCAATAATCTCGTCAACGAAACCATATTCAAGTGCTTCTTTAGCTGTCAGCCAACGGCCTTCCTTCAGGATTGGAAGAATCTCATCAACTTTTTTCTTGCACTTGTTGGCATAAAGATTAGCCAGAACCAAGTCCATCTTATCATTCTCGAGCTTGTTTGCCTTCAAATCATCAATAAGCTGCTGAATCTGGTCTGCATTGTAATTGCCCCAAGCATCTATCCAGTTTGAAACCTTATGAATAAGGTAGAAAGCGTATTGTGACATACAGGTTTTCTTTGCACCTGTAGCAAGAATTGTAGCTGCACTGGCTACATAACCATAAAGATAGCAAGTGACATTGCCATGGTCGATGAATTGCTGGCGAATGTCGAGTGCATCGTCAACGGAACCACCGAGTGACGATACACGCACATTGACAGGCTTATTCTTTAAGCCTGACATCTGATTGCGGATAAAGTTCTTTGAATATCCCCAAGGGCCGATGTGCGAATCAATACTAAGGTTATATTCCATATTGTCAAAAATTTGTATATGCAATATTATACCTTATATATATTGTATAAAAAGACTCTAATCTAATATGGCAAGCATCGGAATTGTAGAAGTATAGGTAACAGTAACGATAGCACCGGACTTTCCGCCAGGTGCAGAAGGAAAACTTTCACTGTTTTCAATAACCGGATATGGTTTATCGGCTGAACCGATTAAGAACTCCGAACCGGTAACAGTTGTAACCTTGAAACAATATTTTTTGGATCCTGGAAGAAGTTTCTCACACCGGGTCATGGTAAGTTTTGTTGTGAAAACTCTCTGATTATTCTCAATTTTGTCGGAAATCTCAACAGAACTCAGTCCGATAGTTGAGATTTTTTCGAATTGCTGGTAAACATTGAGGAAAACTCCACGGTCGGCAATTATATCCGAGTGCTGAAGGTGATAGGCTTCGATGCACTCAACTTTTCGGATGTTATTAATGATGTGTATCATAATTAAAGGTGTTTGTATTATTGTGTTCGGTGTTGTTCGGTCCAGTACAAAAACGCATCACTCATCCGAGTGTTTTCGAGTTAAAGAACCTAAAAATATTCCTCTCCTGCTGTAGGAAGTACGCATACGATAATATTTCTGACGAACTGTCTCAGAATAGTCATCATCAATACCATGCATCTCGCACCAGGCTGCAATGGTCTTGTTAAGCCCGCAATCACGTTTGGTAAGATCACTCATTTCATTCCAAAGATTTGCACGGAACAGATCTTCGATTGTTTCCTTTACTGCAGCTTTGGCTTTTTTCCCAAGGTAGTTGTAATACTGGGGCGGTTTTGCTTTAGAGTCCGGAATTACGATAGCAGTGAGTTCATCATCTGCCAATTCCGGTAGAACTTCAGGTGGCCGTTTACGAAGGAAACGACGGATAACAGCATTCTCATTACTCTGAGGTGGGAACACTACAGGATTACCAAGGCTGTTATGCAGCCATTGTTTCAAATAAGGCTCAAGTTTGATGTAAAATACGATGTTGCTCATAATAAGAAGATTACATACCACAAAGATAATATTTATATTACTTTTTAGATATATAAATCTATCAAGAATTAAGTATTAAGCAAAAAGTATTTCTCCAAGAATGACATACTTTTTGCCTTCTACACCTTCTACACTTTCTACAAATTACAAAAACCACTGATTATCAATAGTTTATAATTTTCTAAGGCTTCTACATTTGTAGAAATCCTGTAGAAAATGAAGTAATTTGTAGAAGGTTTTAACAATTTCACCATTTTGTAGAAATTTGTAGAAGGTTTGTAGAATAGTTGTAGAATATATAAAACACTCATTTTCAACATTGTAGAAAGTGTAGAAGGTGTAGAAGCCATTTTCGCCCCGTGGGAAAATGCAGAAAAAGCCCTTGACATATACGAAAAATGCCCATACGGAAAACCGTACAGGCATCTTTCTACAATATTATTATTGGTATAATACATTACGAATTCTTTCATCTAATAGTCCATAAAGATTACTGACAGAATATGCTTTCTCGCAAAATGTCCTGCCGGACTTAAACCATACACGAGCTGAGAACTTTTGACCAGTATCAACTATCTTGATACGACGCACATCCGGAAACGCATCAAGAAAGTAGCTGCAAATCTTCTGTCTTATTTCAGAAGTGGTACTTGCCTTGCGATGACGAACACCGGTTACCGGATTATAAACTCTCAAAGCATTACTGTTGAATGAACGAATATCCGTTTCGTGGATTGACGTTCCGTTGAAGCTGAGCATAGCTACATTGGGAATGAATGTATGATTGTTGAGCATAAATAAAAAAAGGTATCCGTGCCTGTCCCGTTGCTCAACAATCATACACTACAAATGCAGGTCTAATCTGTGGGCACATTAACGCTCCACACGGGGGTACACGGATACCAATATTTTAATGGTACTACCAAATATGCGGACATAAAAAACGCCTGCAAAGAATGCAAGCTTGTCCAGCCGCACTGTATTATATGTATAAAATTGTTGAGCACTGCAAATATGGTGATTTATTTTTGAATAGCAAAGAATAAACATAAAAAAAGAGCAAGCGTTTCACAACGATTGCCCTTATAAACTCTAAAAACATTAATTATAACCAATCTTAATCAAACAATTGAGGTTCGTTCTTTAATCTCTCTTCACGCAACTTATCCAGTTTTCTACGCTTCTCAGATATAGTCTGCTTCAACTGCTGCTGTTGCTGGTTAAGGTCAGCAAGTTCTTCAAGCAATCTAATCTCAATCTGATTCTGTTCTATCTGGCGTTTCTGCGATCCGAAGAAATGAGCGTAAAGAGCATCGTAACAACTGCGGCGGTAAGCACGAACCGCCTCTTGAGCTTCAGGTTTCACATTCTTGGGGTTGATAGTAAAGAGCCATCCGAAAATATAGCGGATAGGAAGGCAGCACATTTCACGCTCCTTTCTATCGGCTCCAACCGTGGTGCTCAGCACCATAGTTGAACTCAAATCTTCGTCATCTTTCAGCTTTTGCCATTGAACCTTGTAGTCAATACCCAATGCATCGCATATCGGACGGATAGGCACTAACTGTTCATCACTTGTGGCAACGATGTCCACATTGTTTACTCTTGTAATAATTTTTGTTTCCATAATTCTTTAATATTAAAATGTTCAATCTAATTCATCATCGGTAGTTTCCCTACCTTCTACTTCAACCTCGAGGTTGATATTATATGTATCACGTATCATCTTATAATCGAAACATAGTGCGATATCCGGGGTTGATGTCTTGCGGTAAGTGATACCGCCTGTACCTGTCTGTTCTGCTTTCTGTACCTCGACACCATTCTGTATGTTCTTAAAGCGAACCGAGTTCTTTTTACCCATGTATTCTTTTGAGTTCTCAAGATAGTAATTCAGAGAACCTTCAGGAAGGACTGAATCACCGACCTGTTTACCAAACTTTTTATAAAGCATAAAGATTCTGTTTCGTCTCATCATAAGTATAGCCTTTGGTTCCTGGTACTGTTGCTCTATCTTAATAAGGTTACTCTTGAACTTATTGACATATTCTATACGATAGTCACCTTCGATAAATATCTCACCATCCTGCTGCAGGAAGGAAACAACATTCCAGAAGTTGGCCAGTTCATTGTTACTCTTACATTCTGCATTCTGACGGACAATACCCTCGAGTGTAACCTTGCGGATATCCTGGTATGAGAACGGCAAGTCAAGAACACCTTCAAGTGTTCTGAAGGCTGCAAGAGGTATTATCCAGTTACGAAGAATACGGTCTTCTACCTTTTCCGCTCCAAGCCCATCTATAATATCAGACAAGCATGAATGATAATTGCTCACAAACTGCTGTTCCATTTTTGCACGATGTCGCAATATCTGCAGTGTGAGATGTGATAAGCCACGTTTGCGGATATCTACCAATTCACTGTATCTTTTCTTCTCAGCATCGGTAAACTCCGATTTTGAGAAGGTAAGGAATACAAGACGGCTGAAGAGTGCGATATCAGCAGTTGCCATTTCCTGACCGGAAAGGATAACACCGGAATCAACGGCTGTTATCTCACGTTTCTTGTCTCGATCCATATTGATACGGCTTCGTCCGGCTCCATCCCACAAACCTTTTAGATACTCACGTTTGTCAATGTCGATGTTGTTCTTGAACTCATCGATATGTACCAGGGCATTGGAACACTGAGCGACCAGTTCTGCCAATGCAGGAATAGTTGCATTCTGTATGTTAGGCGGTGTATTGTCGATAATGAATAATGACATAAGACTATGGCCGAGTTCAGACTTACCAGAACCTTTAGGTCCGAAAAGGTTGAGTATCGGGAAGCTCTTGGTATATCCTGTAATGACATCACGGAACAATGTAGCAAGAAGGAAACATATACCTACCTTAGCATTATCACCGAACACAGCTACAAGTTTTGTGAAGTATTCCTTCATCGATATCCCGGAATAGTTCAAATGAACAAATCTGCGTTCGAACTGGAACAGCTTATCATCATCACGATATATCATGCTCGATGCCGGCAAGTAGTAATTACCTTTATCAGCCAGGCGAACGATACCATATTCATCAACCGGATGCCACTCTGTGTCGAAAACTCCATTACCAAAAGCATAGAATCCTTTGCGTTGCCAACCAAGCTGAGTGATTTCAACTGCAGTTTCTGTCTGCTCATAGAGATACATTTTCAACCTGGTCATTTCCTTTTCTGAAGCCAGCCAGATATAGTTACCAAGACCTTCAACCTTTTGCTTGAACTTTGATAACGACACAAGGTCCTCTTGTTTCATCTCGACAATCTCTTCCTGCCTGTTCTGGTTCTTGATACGGTACAGACGTTTAGGATTCAAGCTATCCTTGATATGAAACATAGGCTGCATCACGAAGTTGGACCATTGGAACTCCTTACCGTCATTAGTGCTGTAATAACAGTTGTTTGACTCGAAGAAACCATATTTGGCCAACAGGTCACGATTAATAGTCTTTGTTTTGTCGGCTTTGGATTCTGAGATTTTTTGTTTCTCACGGTTAATGGCCGTTTGCCAAAGTTTACCATGGTTATAAATTTTCTTCAGTTGCTCGAGATACATCTGCTCTTTGACATCATCGCCTACCATGGCAACCATCTGAGCTATTTTTGTAACTGCAGAACTTTTATCTTCAGTGGTACCATCAGCCTTGAAAGCATATCCGGCATACCAGGTTATGAAATCAACTTCTTCAAGATCCTTGAACCTGGTACGATTTGTACAGTATGAATCCGGATCATTCTTAGTGTTGCCATCACCTACAGGAATCTCTTTAACCGATACGGAAAAACCGCACTCCATGGCCAGTTGCCCGGACTTGATTACAGCAGCTATTCCGGTACCGTATTGTTCGCCAGGTTTGACTGCATCTGCATCCGGAAGAAAGCATATCGATGTGGCATATTTCTTAAGCTGATAGAACTGTTTCTTTGTCCACGCTGCACCCAGTGATGCAATGGTATTGTTTATGCCAAGGCTTTGCAAGCGCATAACATCAGGTGCACCTTCAACGCAATAGAACTTCTCTTCTTTTGCTGCCTGGCGAATTGCATTATCAATACCGAATATGCTATCTGACTTATCATATATCTCGCTCTGGCAAGAGTTGAGATATTTGGGAGTACCTTCAACCTCGCTCATGTCTCGAGCTGTCCAACCTATGATGTTTCTAAACCTGTCACGGATAGGTATCATGATACGGTCACGATAGAAATCATAATAGCCACCTTCCTTACGTTGTCGGATCAGTCCACATTCAACCATCAGTTCTGCAGAGTACCCGGCTTTTAAAGCTGCATCTGCCAATGATGACCATGAAGGCAAGGCGTAACCGATACCCTGTTCCTGAGGATATTGTTCGCCCCATCTTTGTTTAATTTTTGAACGGGCTGCATCAGCTTCAGGTTTTGCAAGATTTGAGATAAAGAAATCCGAAGCAAAAGCATTAATGGCAAACATAGACTCACGTTTGCGGATTACTTTCAATTCATCCGGGCTTTTCTTCTCGTTCTTATCCTCAATATCGATACCGTACTTATCGGCCAGCCAATGACAGGCTTCAGGAAAGTTCATGTTGTTAATCTTCTGAACAAACCGTATCACGTTCCCACCTTCCTTACAGGCACCAAAGCAGTACCACAATCCTCTTGCCTGGTCCACCATGAACGAAGGTGTGTCCTCGGAATGAAAAGGACAACATGCCTTATACCTCACACCGGCACGTTGCAGCTGAACGAACTGACCGACAACATCAACAATATCGGCACGGTCGAGGATTCTTTCTATGTCTGAATTAGATATCATGTTTTAGAGTTTTAGGAGTGTCCGGCAAATATGGATAATTTGCCGGCTATTAAAAATTACACTTCAGTCGGTGAAGTGAATATCATAATCACGCAATCTGTTATTGTTGTTGATGTTGTAACATCGGCCACATCCATCCCATCTGACTCGCTTTCGTCTGGTTATGTTAGTGACCATACCGTTCATCAGCGTGCGCCTGGTTACTGTAATGTAACCGGTAACTTTACGTACAAGCATATCGGTAGTGTAATATACATGCTCAATCTGTTTAGTCGGGAAGAATTTTTCCCATGTCGCTATATTGTGTAGTTTCATGGTTCATTGTTTAATAATATGTCTAAAATGTATTCATGTAACACATCGAGGATAAATATCTGCTCATTCTCACTATAGCCTTGGATATGTTCACGAACAAAACCAAGTTCCAATCGAGCAACATCCTTTAGTTCGGCACCTCTCGGAGAGAGATAACCTATACCGGCAATCTCGGCCGATATTTCCGGGTTGGTATTTTTTGTTCGGTCTATCATGATTACTTTTCTTTACTTTGTTTTTTCATCATCTATCAGTTTTTTACCACAAAACGGGCAATAAGAATATGTTAATTCTATGCTACTATCTCTTTTAGCGTAACTACCATCTTTTTTCTTTTTACGATACAAAACCTCGATAGAAGGGAGTAAACAAATCTTTCCATTAACAGATGTAAATACACCTCTTATTTTAGCAAGAGGGTCACCTGTAGCCTCTCTAACTTTTACTTTTGCTTGTTCAAAACAATCACATGCCATAATCAATCCTCCTTATTAAAATCAGGATCATAATCCACAATCTCACTCCAATTACATTCGCCTTCTTGTGCATCTTGTACAAAATGTTTAGTATTAACATATTCAGGATAATCAAAATATCGCTGTATAGCATTGATTATTTCTAATTCTTCTTCCGCACAATCAATATCACCGCGTTCAATGTGATTAGAACATATACATGCTATAAGATCTCTTATGAGATATAACTGTTCGTCAGTAAATATATTATCTGCCATAATTATAATACTTTAAAGTAAGTTCTAACATACTGAATTTCCTCACCTAACTTAACCAACCAGTAAGGATTGGAATATCTAACGGTAAAGGTTACGAAATCTTTGTCTTCATTATCTTTTACATCAATTATGGATAAATTTTCTTCAGGATAAAGTGCAGATATTCTTTCCTTCAATTTATCCATTTTCTCCTCGTAAAAAATAACTTTAAGTTCACTCATATATTCAAATTATTATACCAGGTTATAATCTGGCTTGTGTTCTTTAATTCTAACTTAACTTTTATGGCTTGTAAGGTATTGTGAACGGTATGAATTGAAATATATAGCTTATCTGAAATCTCTTGTGGTGTCAGTCCTTCAGCCAGTGCTGCAGCTATTTGCATTTGTCTTACACCAAGAACTGAAGTTCGTTTCGGATTGCATATTATGTTTTCGTATTCACAATCTTTTGTGCCTCTTAGAGGACAATGTACTTGCTCGAGATTAATATTGCCATCAATGAAATCAATCTTCTGAGTGTCGAACTCACCGCAATTACATCTTAGGAACCTGTGTACCATTTTATAGTTCTTGAACCTTGGATTCTTAGAAGCCTTAGAATAACATTTATCTAGTGCACGGTACGCATCTGAATAACACTCGCGTATGGTATCAAGAATATCATCAACAACATCACGGCTGGATTCAGATAAAAGTGATGTCTTCTGTCCGTCATCATACATTACATAACCTGAAGGAGTGTTGTAGAATTCAAGTTGATTTTTCATTTTCTTGTTTAATAAACTTCTCTATCGCCTCACGCTCGAGTTTAGTCCAAGAGTCTTTCTTCATTTTAGTAAAGAAAGAAGGGTAAGAAATGTCGCAAAGCTCGAGAACATCTCGAATGAACTTACTCTTGTCTTTGCCCGTAAGTGATGAATAATAGTTAGATATTACCATTTTTGTTACTTTTTAGATGATTATATTATTTGCTATTGATTTAATTATTAATTTTATAATGCAAATATACAAAATAATGTGATTAATCACATATTATTCTGTGATTAAATTACATAATAATATATTATTTAGAACCATTATAATTAAATTATTATGTTCAAACCTGAAAGAATTGCATCACTTATAGACGAACAGAGAATATCAAAAAAAGACTTTTGCGAATCTGTAGATATAGCAGTACAAACCCTTGACAATGTACTTAAAAGAGGTTCAGAAATAGGTTGCATAAAGTTAGAACGCATAGCTGACTATTTTAATGTACCTATGGATTACTTCTTTGACAGAGACAAACAAGTATTACATAATATTGGACACAATATCACAGGAAACTATAATAAAGTCAACGGTAACATAAGCATAAATGAATATGAAAAAGAAATAGTATATCTCAAAGAATTACTAGCCGAAAAAGAAAGGACTATACAGATTCTTATGAAAGATAAATAAATCAAGATATGTTTAAAGGATATATCATAGAAGAATTAATAAACGAAAGAAGAGTCAAAAAGGCTGACGTTTATCGTTTTGCTGATATACAAAAGGCTACGCTTGATAATATAATTAAAGGAACAAACATACCTAACTGTAATACCCTGGAGAAGATTGCGGACTTTTTCAACGTACCAATTGATATATTCTTTGAAAGAGACATAAATATAAAAGATAATACAATGTATAATGGTAATGTTATTAAACAATTATTGTTAGACAAGAAAGTACCAAACAAGGAACTTTTAAGATATATAGGTACTGAAGCAAACGCTTCACTTGCACAAATCGTAAATGGGAATCCTACAGTAAAACGTCTGGAAAAAGTAGCAGATTTCTTCGGTGTCTCTATGGACACATTTTTTGAAAGGGAGAAACCTTTTAAACAAACAGGAATTTCAAAAAGCGATGATACCTCATATTATATAGAGAAAATTGAACTTCTTGAAAAAATCATAAAAGAGAAAGATGAGCGTATCAAGCTATTAGAGAATGTAAATCAGCTACTTACAAAACATACCTGACGGACTGATTCAGGACTCAAGAGATATAAAAAACATAGTATTATAAAGTGTAATATATTGATAATCAGATATGACTATCTTAAAGAAAATGTCATTAGAGTTCGAGCCTCTCTTCCCGTGCAGAAGTAAAAAGCTGTAACTCAAAAAGTTACAGCTTTTATTGTTTTAGTAGTATTAATCAATGTAGAACTGTGGATACGTTATATAACATTCTTATTTGAGTTAGTAATACTCAATAATGCTACTAATAATAAGATACAAAAACGCTGTTTAAACAGTTTTAAATAACCGTTTAAACAGCGTTTTATATTATTAGGAAAATCTTTCTTTATTATTTGTCACCACGGATAGCTGCGATACCCGGAAGGACTTTACCTTCGATAGCTTCAAGCAAAGCACCACCACCTGTAGAAATGTATGATACCTGATCAGCCATACCGAACTTGTTGATACAAGCTACAGAGTCACCACCACCGATGAGTGAGAATGCACCTTCTTTAGTAGCTTCAGCGATAGCTTCAGCGATTACCTTAGAACCACCTGCGAAGTTGTCCATTTCGAATACACCTGCAGGACCGTTCCACAAGATAGTTTTAGCACCCTTGATAGCAGCCTTGAATTCTTCACGAGTCTTAGGACCTGCATCAAGACCCATCCATCCGTCAGGAATATTGCTGTCGTCACAAACCTGAGTGTTAGCGTCGTTAGCGAAAGCGTCAGCAGCGATACAGTCGCAACCCAAAACCAAGTTAACACCTTTAGCTTTAGCTTTTTCGATGATGTCAAGAGCCAACTGAAGTTTGTCGTCTTCTACCAATGAGTTACCGATTTTACCACCTTTAGCTTTAGCGAAAGTAAATGCCATACCACCACAGAGAATCAGGTTATCAACTTTATCCATCAAGTTTTCGATTATACCAATCTTAGTAGAAACCTTAGAACCACCCATGATAGCAGTGAAAGGACGTTTGATGTCTTTCAATACGTTGTCAACAGCCTTAACTTCTTTTTCCATCAGGTAACCCAACATCTTGTGGTCTGCATCGAAGTAGTCAGCGATAACAGCTGTAGAAGCGTGTTTACGGTGAGCTGTACCGAATGCGTCCATTACGTAGCAGTCAGCGTATGAAGCAAGAGTCTTAGCGAATTCTTACTGAGAAGCTTTCATTGCTTTCTTAGCATCTTCGTAAGCTGGATCTTCTTTTTCGATACCTACTGGCTTACCTTCTTCTTCAGGATAGAAACGGAGGTTTTCAAGCAAAAGAACTTCACCTGGTTTAAGAGCTGCAGCAGCTTCAGAAGCTTTTGCGCAGTCAGGAGCGAATTTTACTTCAACACCAAGAGCTGCAGAAACAGCGTCAACAATCTGGCTCAAAGAATATTTAGCGTTTACTTTGCCTTTTGGTTTACCCATGTGTGACATGATGATCAAAGCACCACCGTCAGCAAGGATTTTTTTCAATGTAGGAAGGGCACCGCGGATACGAGTGTCGTCTGTGATTTTACCTTCTTCATTCAAAGGCACGTTGAAGTCAACGCGAACAATTGCCTTTTTACCGGCAAAGTTGAATTTGTCAATTGTCATCATAATCTTAATATTTTAATTAAAGAGTTTTTTCTTTATTTCTTAGACGCTCGCAAAGTTAACAAAAAAATATTACAGATGATAATATGTTATAATTATTTTCACCCGTACAATAAATTCATACCGTTACATGTGAATATTTTATTAATATCTGTTCTTGTCTGCATTAAATCTGTAACCTATACCTAGCATTAAGTTGTTTGGATTCTTGAATTTATACAGCTGATAGCCTACATGAAGGAAAAAGTTCTTTGTTATGTCTGTTTTCAGTACGAAAGTCTGATAAAATGAGTTGGTGTCGGCTCCACGACAAATGAAATTCTTTCCTATACCGAGGTTTATGGAAAATATAGGCATGACTATTTCCGCCCGTGCTGACAGTCCTAACGAGAATTGTTCTATGAATGGCGGTCGGAAGAATTTTATGTCATCGGTTGGAGTATTAGCATTGGCTACATGGTCTGTAATGTTTGCGCTCTCGTCATATTGGGCATCAAGAGACAGTCCGGCACGGAAATATTTGTTGAAGTTGTACATGGGGTTGAAATTCAGGCCTGCTACAGCAAATTTTCCCGGAATTAACATGCCTGAGCCGTCTTGCCATACCATTCCTTTTTTCTTGGTAGCTCCATATACTATAAGGTCATAACTTACGTATGGCTTGAATCCGTATTTGGGCGTTACGGCTAATCTGTTTTTGTTGTTGATTTTTGGGCCCGGTTCGTCCTGCGGACACCACATCAGTCCTACACGTCCGTCGAGTGTATTCACTCCATAATTGGGATAACTTGTATTACCGTTGGAATAGTGTGATAGACCTATACCAGCCCTGAAAGCCACTTCTTTTGTAATCTGCCAGTTGAGCAGGAAACCTAAATTGATATATGCGTTTGCTTTTGAACCTACTATGGTATTATATGGATTTTTTTCCGCATCATATTTCTTCCAGCCGAACGAAGCTCCGAAATTCCACTCATAATCCAATGAAAGATTTTGTGTTAGTGATACTATTCTGGATGTCTGGAATACATATACAGCCAATGGATTTCCAACTTCTTTACGGTTATAAAAAGTGTTGTAACCTATTCCTATACCTTGAACTGTATTAGGATACATTTCCCCCATATAACTGTTAGGAGCGAACTTGAAACCGTATTTGATATGTCCGGAAAGATTGGTGCGTATGGGAGATTCCGCCATATTTTTCCCATTAAAGAAACCTTTTGTAGGAAATGTATATGCCGGTTTGAAGTCCAGGCCTATTACGTGTATTATTTTTCTAGGAATGCTGTCCTGCTTCTCTGCGTTGAGTCTTGTTGCCACGAGGCAAAGTAACAGAATTACGGTAATATATTTTTTCATTCTTAATTGTCTAATTTAGGGAAAATCACGAGGTAGTCGAACGGGTCTTTGCTGTTTAGTCTTCCTGTAAAAACGCATTCTTCTCCTGTGTCTGGATTTGAGGCATGCACTTTATAGTTTACATGGAATTCTTCAATATCGTTATATACCTCTATATTTTTTATTTCTCCTGGTTGAACTGTTGTGGAAACCATAAAATCCTTGTCTAGTCTGCCTGTCCAGAAGCTTTGTTCCAATAATCCGAATTTTACTTTGGTATTTCCCATTACAGGTTTACCGTCCACTATGTCCGGGATTGGTATCTCTGCAAGATTTTCACCAAGAATCTTATCCATATTATTGAAACTTTCATAGTCATCAGGATAGAACTGAATTTTTCTTAGTGAATTTTTGAATGGATAGAAATTTAATGTGACAGGTTCTTCTGAATTGGAATTGTTTACAGTCATTCCATCCACTTGTTCCACAACGTAGTCACAATAATAGAAATCATTTTCGAAATCGTATTCCACTCTGTCAATAACGAATTTGCTTGTTGGTTGCAGTGATACATTTATTTCCTTGTGGAAATATTCGTTTCCTACTATTATAGTGAAAGCAATAGGTTGATTGACAATATTTTTGACGCATATAATCTCTAATTCACGATTATTCCTTTTTTCAATGCGGAAAGCGTAATATGTACTTTCATAATAAATGATTCCTGTTTCTCCTTCATGCAGCAACAGAAAATTATTATATATTGGGTTACCCTCAAGATCATATATGGTATAGTCAAAAGTATTTATTGATACACCTTCAATATTTGTGATGTTCCAGTTATCTGAATTAAAATTCAGTTTAAACGGTTTGCCCTTTTCCACATAACATGTATCAGGATATTCTGTGATGAAATCATCAATGAAAATATCTGGGTTACAGTTTGTAAATAGTGTTGTAAGGATAATATATAATAGTACAATGGTCGTTGCTCTCATAATTATCAGTGTAATAATAACAGGCTTACTTATTCCTTATAAGTAACCTTGAACGGTAAAACCTGGAAGACTCTTCTGTCGGCTGTAGTCAGTTCGAGTTTATATGAAATGGAACTTCCGTTTCCTTTTTCGATAAGTGTCTGCAATGTTTCTTTGGGAAGAAGTTCTTTTAGATAGAGTCTGCCGTTCTGTAAATGTATGAGTCTCGCTTTCTTGTCGTTATCGACGACAAGCATGTACGAACGGTTATAATGACTTATAATACTTCCGGCATATCCATCACGGGTGGTAGTTTCTATGCTTGAGTTTTCATAGCTTAGTGGCCTGTTTTCAGATGGTTCCGTGAATTCCATATTCTTGTTGAATACTACTTCGCTGTAGCTCAAATCGTAGATGTCTGTTCCCTTTGGTTCCATTTCTTCGTCTGTCGAGAAAAGACTGAATTCAAAATGTCTGAACCTGTCTAATACAGTTATGTAGGCTCCGTTTGTAAGCAATTTTATTTTGACGTGGTCTCCGTCGCATGTTATTTCGCATGATTCTTCATTTCTCGCTTTTACAGAATACGAACCGTTGTAAGAAAGAACGTCAAATTCAAATTCATTGCCGGATATGATATTGACTTCGTCATTTATGGATGTAGTAAGGCTTTTTATATTTGATAAATCAGTAGAGTAAGCGTTCTGTACCTCTGTCAATTCCTTGCTACTCATACGTTTATAGGTGGAGTAACCGTAAATTCTTACTCCATCAGCACGAATGCCGAGATAATCGATGATTTTCATGATGTCTCCTTTTAGAGATACAATACTCATTATCATATGGCCATTTTGGCTGACTTTGTTGCCATCCCCGTAATCATAGGTATATGTATGATATCCATGAGCCGGAATAGCATCTGCATATATGTATTCTTTTAATGATTCAGATGACTCGAAATAATACTGGCTTGGTCCTCCTCCCACTAGGTCTTCATAATAGTCTTCGGCAGAACATTTACCGTTGCTGCCTATTTCATGCGTAACAACGTGTTTCCAGCCATATCCTACTACTAACGATTCGAATTCTTCCGTCGGAATATTGGCAACATCAGGTATATAGCATTCTCCATTCGCATCGAAAGAAAAAGTAGGATAGATATCTTCCTTGTCGCATGATGCAAAGGAAACAGCACACAAAAGTGCTATAATGAATGAGTGAAGTTTCATGGTTTTCATATCTTTGGTCTTTATCGTTTATTTTTTCATGCCTAAGGTTTGTTTCCTTCTTATTCTGCTTAAATGGATAGGAGTTATTTTCAGATAAGAAGCAATTTCCTTCAGTGGAATAAGTTGGATAATGTCCGGATATCTTTCAATAAGTTGGATGTATCTTTCTTCAGGAGTGTAACGGTATAGGTTGATGTATCTCAGATATATCTGATTGAATAGTTGTTCGGCAGCAGTACGTGCCATTCTTTGTCCGTTTGCTGTATCATCATATTCATGGTTTAAAACGTCCGAATGGCAAAAAAGTATTTTGCAATCCGTTACAGCCTGAATGCTTATTTCTGCTTTCATCCCATAAAGGCAAAAAGGATAGTCTGCAACAAATTCACCGGGAAAAGAGAACCCTATGTTGTAATCCTTTCCTTCTGTCACATTTCGGCAAGTGTATTTTACTATACCCGATTCAAGTAACCCGCAAAACGGAAATATATCCCCTTCTTTCTGTATATATTCATTCTTTTTGTATTGACGCAATTCTCCTTTCTTATGGCATAAGTCAATGTAGAAATCAGCGTCAATTCCCGCCATATATGTGTTGAATTTAGACATTGTTTTAAATCATGTTTAGATTATAACCTGATATAAAGGTAATTATTTATTTTTATGCAATGTCTTTTTTATAATTTATTCTGATATAATATCTATTGTTTACTTATTGTTCCGGAGCTTCTTTTCTTGTCATATCCAGCCAGTCTTTAGCTTCAATATAATCCAAACTGATTATAATAGAATCTTTCTGCCTTTGGTCTAACGTGTAATATAGCGAGTCTTTTTCCCATCCTTTGAACAGAGCTTCTATGGAATCTGACTTCTCTTTGACTAACTGTTTGTATATGCGAGGCAAATATTTATCATTAACCGATGATATTAAAAATGTTCCACTTCCTATTCTGCCGTTAACTTGAGGGTTAGTGATTATGGAATCATTTAGAACAAAAGCGATTTGTTTTCCTATTGATTTTTCTGTTTCATCAGCCCATTTTTCTGTCTTGTGTTTGCTTATCTGTCCTAAAATGACGTATGTACCGTGCATGTTAGAATCCAGTTTTAAACCGGTAAACTCTTTTACGGTTACTATTGGCTCTGATGAAAGACTGTCGTTTTCATAATGATACCATCCGTTTTCACGATGTGATATTTGCGGTCTGTGTGTACAACTAATGTTTAAAATAATGAAGAAGAAAAATAAGTAATTGATTGCTTTCATTTTGTTACATTGAATTTATGTTTAATAGGGTGTAAATAATTAATAATGTTCCAAAAACGAGTAATACAGATGACCATTTCAAAAATGACTTGTCTTTATGCTTTATCCCATAGATAACACCTGTTACAGAACATAGTGTGATACCTATAGGTAGTGAAAATGTTCCAAGAAATATAATGCATATCAACATTATGATACATATAATAAGTGAAATTCTTTTTCTCATATAAATAATAAGGCTATTTTATACTGTAACGTACCACAACAGTTCTGACTCCGGCTTCCGGATATTTTTCCTGATAATACTGTGTAAAATCTTTAAAGAAATATGGAACAGGTGTAGGGCCGGCAGATATACTTTTTGAAGGATAGCATATAAATACATCATATTTTATTGCATTTTCCTCGTTCTCAGGATTTTTGCCTATAATGAAAGTCCATTCCATGGTTCCGGTAATCGTTCCTTCAGGCTTGAGATTTTTGTACGATTCAGGAATGTCAGCACTATCATTGTTTACTTTCTTTATAAAACCGAGCATCTCTATTTCCTTTTTTTCGTTTACAAGAAACCATCTAGTCCAGCTGTTGTCCATATAGCAATTCAGACTGTTGAAAGTAACCATTGGATTGGTGTTTATATCCTCCTCTACGGATGCATTGTCGTCGGCATCTATATAGTATTGGAATTCCGGATTGACAGTAGCGCAATATTCGCTGTAGAACCAATCCGGAGTAAAATTGTCAGGAATACCTTCCGATGTCTTTTCTTCTTTTGATATCGTTTCAATAAGATTGTATTCCGTCCATGCTGGCTCGCCCATACTATGGTCAAGGTAACTTGTCTCGCTTATACGAAGTGTATATTCATATCCGGCTTCGTATTCAAATCCCTCTATATACGTAAGTTGTTCCCATTCGGCCGAATGCTCTTTCAGTATCGCATATACATCCGATACATAGTTGTTACCGGATGAGAAAATCAATCCAGTCACTTTTTCCGATGCTACGGTGATAGTGTATTCCTTATAATCTGTTATTTTTCTTCCCTCTTCCTTTTCACATCCTGCCAGTCCTATTATAAGTAGGAGTGACATGATTGTTCCAATTATTGTTTTTGTTTTCATAACTATATTTTAATGGTATAATGCAAAAATAGCTTTTAACAGATAGAAAAACAATTAATAATGTGGCTTTATTAATCAGGAATACTTTTTCTTAACATTGGTTTATCAGAATTTCTTAACCCTTATATGGCAATAAGGTTCACCGCCTGTCTTGTCGTAATAGTGCTGATGATATTCTTCTGCCTTCCAGAATTGAGAGGCTGGAGTAAGTCTGGTGTTTACTTCGTAACCTTTGTCACGTAGGATGGAAATCACTTTTTCGGCATCTTCCTTTTGAGAATTGTCAAGATAAAAAATCTCGCTTCTGTATTGTGGACCTATGTCAGGGCCTTGTCCGTCAGTTTGTGCCGGGTCGTGTATCTCAAAAAACAGTTTGCATAAGTCAGTAAATGAAATCTGTTTGGCATCGTATTCCACCAATACGGCTTCAGCATGTCCTGTAGCATGGGCTTTTACCTCCTGATATGTAGGGTTCTCTTTATGTCCTCCTATGTATCCCACTGTGGTGCTTGTCACGCCCTTGGCTCTTTCCATCTGGTGTTGCACTCCCCAGAAACATCCGCAGGCGAAAATTGCTTTTTCTGTTTTCATGATTTCAGCTTGTTTTATAAATGAATGTGCAAACATACAAAAAGATTTTAACACGCGTCACTATATATGTGTTTATCTGTTACCTTTGCGAAGTAAACCATTGAAAATACATATTATCATGAAAAAAATATTTTTACTCATTTTTATATCATGTTGCGCATTATTGCCGTCGTACGGACAGACTTACAACGAGGTGGTGGAACGTGCCATGAAGTGTGCTTTGGGTGACAGTCTTGTACAGGCAGAACAGCTTTTCCGTCAGGCACTGAAGATGGACCCTAACAATGCGCGCAATGCGTTGCTTTTCTCTAATCTGGGTACGGTACTGAAGCGCATGGGACGTACTGATGAGGCCATCGAAGCATATACCATGGCTCTGAATATCACTCCGTATTCCACAGCCATGCTCCTTAACCGTGGTACTCTGTATCTTGACAAGGGACTTGACTCAAAGGCGTACGTCGATTTCTGTAATGTGATAGACCTCATACCGGAAAATATTGAGGCTCGTCTTTATCGTGCATACATATATATGCAGCGTCGTGAATATAAGGAGGCACGTATAGATTATAATGTGATAGTTGGAAAGGAGCCTTCACACAAGGCGGCTCGTATAGGCCTGGCAATGCTGGACCAGCGTGAAGGTAACCTGACTGCTGCCCGCGACAAACTGGATTTGCTTATAGGTGAGTTTAAGGACGATGCGTCGCTTTTGATAATGAGGGCTAATCTTGATTTGGAGAGAGGATATCCGGAATCTGCTGTTATTGATTTGGAAGAAGCCTTGCGTCTTAATCCGGAAGACGCGGAGACTACGGTGCAGTTGGGAGACGTGTATCTCTCTCTAAAAGAAAAGGTTAAGGCATTAAACGCATATGAAAAGGCTGTAAGTCTAGGAATACCCCGGTCGGCTTTAATGGAGCAGATGAAGAAATGTAAATAGTAACGCCTAATCATATTTGGCGTTACACGTTCGTGTTACGCCCGTTACACGTACGTGTTGTGCTCGTTTCACGTACGTGTTACACCCGTTACACGAACGTGTAACGCTAACTGGAACGGCTCGTTTTAAAACTGATTCTGTGTTTTTGTTCCTTATCCGTTTATATACCGTTTTATGGCATTCACAAAATCGCGTCCGTATTTCTTCTTTTTATATTCACTGAATCCTGATATATTGTTCAGTTCCTCCAGGCTTGTAGGCTTTTTGTCGCAAAGAGCCTGTAGTGTGCTGTCGGACATTACTATGTATGGAGGAATGGCTTCCTGTTCTGCAAGTTTGAGTCTTAACAGGCGGAGAGTCTCGAACAGCGAGTCTTCAATGTCATGATTTCCGTAAGCATTTTTCTTAATCTGTACGGGCGATGCGCCGACAGTGTTCTTCTTGATCTGGCGTTGGCTAAACTCATCTTCTTTAATTACCACCAGTTCGGCGTTCTGCTTTCCGAATAGAACTTTTGCTCCCGATTCCGTTATTTTAAGATGATTATTTTCGTTGTATGCTATTTCTATATACCCCATGTTGAGCATCTGCAGCAGATAGTTTTGCCAATGGCGTGAAGGTATATCCCTTCCTGCACCGAAAGTCTTTATTTTATCGTATTCGTTTTCTGTTATCTCCTGTGTAAAGTTACCTCTCAGGATTTCTATCAGTGTTCCTGTAGCTACTTGCTGGTTTGTCCGTGCTATTGCGCTGAGAGCTTTCTGTATGATTATTGTACCGTCAAATCTTTGCGGAGGATTACGGCATACATCGCAATTTCCGCAATCGTGTTCCATGGTTTCGCCGAAATAGCTCAGAAGGATTCTTCTGCGGCATATATCAGCTTCGGCATACTGTTGCATACGGTTCAGTTTCTCTATGTTGATTTCTTTCTGATTGCTTTCTTCGGCAAACTTTGTGAGCTGGATCATGTCGCCAAGCGAGTAGAACAGCATGGTGTCGCTTTTCATCCCGTCTCTTCCTGCGCGTCCTATTTCCTGATAGAAACTTTCTATACTTTT
>JAHLFB010000120.1 GCA_018884025.1 Candidatus Phocaeicola faecipullorum | reverse complement strand
GGCTGAAATAGTCACAAGTAAATCAATGGAGAATGTATATTTTGCCAATACATTCATCAACTGTCGCGGTACTCTGAATTTCCGTCATGGCGACAAGCAGGTTGCTCTGAACAATATTTTCATCGGCACTGACGAAATGTACGGCTACGGTGGTATGTACATCTGGGGAAGCAACCACATTATTGGCAACAATTTCTTTTATCTTCCAAAGACCATGAAAGACAGAGGATTTGCAGGCATTTACTTCAACTGCGGACCTAAAGCCAGCGAACACGCTCTTGCCTATGATATGGTGGTAGTAAGCAATACATTCGTTGCAGTGCAGGGCTCTGCTTTCAATCTTGCCCCTATGTACGACAGACGATTAAAAGCATTCGGTACCGAAACAGAACTTCCACACGATATCACATTTGTCAATAACTATGTATCCGCCCATAATAAGACCAAATCCGTATGGCACGAAGAAAACGGCAATTCTGCCAAACAGACATGGGAAGGCAATGTATGTTCGGGACTTGACGTATCCGGCATGAAAGGCTGGGAAAACGGTACAGCTCCGAAAGGCATCAGCACAGAAGAACTGAAAAAGATTCTTCCTTATACCTCTATTGAAGGAATAGATTTGGATTTCTTAAAGATACTCTCTACTCCGCTTCAGGACAAACCCCTTAATAAGAAAATAACCGGTCCTACATGGTGCGATGAATATCCGGGTAATTATGCTGAAACAGGTATCTTTGCGCAATAACACACTGGCAAATATCTGTACAGTAAAAAAATCTTATTAATTTTGTGGGATATTCAGCAACTGTTGAATTCTGCTCAAGGAATCGGGATATATTCAAAGAAGGCAAACTTGATGAAAGTTTGGTATGTGCAAAATTTGCACATACCAACTGTTTCACTACCCGTTCAGTGAACAATAAATGAACAAACATAAGAAACACCTAAAATTCATAAGCTATGAAAGAACTGAAACTGGAAATATCAATAAGAAAGTATCTATACGAGGAACTTTCAGACTCTGACAAGCAACTGGTTGAAGCAGCCAAGGAAGCTACAAAACGGAGTTATGCTCCCTACTCTCACTTCAATGTAGGAGCAGCAGTTTTGTTTGAGGACGGAACAATTGTTACGGGGGCCAATCAGGAGAATGCGGCCTACCCTTCCGGACTATGCGCAGAACGTACCGCACTGTTTCATGCCGGCTCGCAATACCCAAATAAGGCAATAACAACTCTCGCCATTGCAGCTTCTAATTCGGAAGGCTTTACCGAACTCCCGGTCACTCCTTGTGGGGCTTGCAGACAGGTACTTTTGGAAACAGAAATGAGGTATAAGCGTCCCATACGAGTGTTAATGTACGGCGCGGCATTCACCTACGAGATACTCGGCACGAAAGACCTTCTTCCACTGTCATTCACAGACAAATCTATGGACTAAACGATTTAAATCCATACTACACAAAAACGAACAAACCAGACTTTACTAACTACAAGAACCTTAAATGACGTTAAAATACGACTTTCCGCATAGTAGTAAAACATAATTTTATAGTCTTACATGAGATATACCACAAGAATAACAACTTTATGACTATAAATACAAACTCAT
Source organism: Candidatus Phocaeicola faecipullorum (assembly GCA_018884025.1). GTDB lineage: Bacteria > Bacteroidota > Bacteroidia > Bacteroidales > Bacteroidaceae > Phocaeicola > Phocaeicola faecipullorum. The sequence goes on along the minus strand of JAHLFB010000120.1, from coordinate 5,037 downwards.
TCAAAGACAATTTCAAGTTATACTACCGTCCTTTGTGTCTTTTCGCCTTGCATTATCTTCACGATATTGACAATGCGGAAGACACAGTGCAGGACTGTTTTGCCGAACTCTGGGAACGGAAAGACTCAGGAATGGAGATTTCTGATATTAAATCATATCTGTATTCTATGGTAAGAAACCGCTGTATAGATATCGCAAAGAAAGACTCACTGATAGACAACAATGTACAGCCGTCCGATCTTGAAGGCATCATCTCCGAAGAGGAATGCGAGGAACGTTCGTACGACGAAGCCCGACTATGGACTGCTATAGACTCACTGCCGGAAAAATGCAGGGAAGTGTTCCTGCTTGCAAAACGCGACGGAATGAAGTATGAGGAAATAGCCGTCAGGATGAACATCTCCGTGAACACGGTAAAAAATCAGATGAACAAGGCTCTTAAAAACATCAAAGAAGGTATCCGCAAAGTATATATGTTCTTTTTCGGATAATTTTTTTCATTTCGGCATAGTAGTTTTTTCAATACTTTGCGTCTTATCTAAAAACAAAGTACAATCATGAAAGATAAAGAAGAAAAAAACTTGCAGTTTGTCCTCAGATATTACAGACACGGGAAACTGGACACGGCCAAGGCCCTGAACAAAATCACAGGCCACAGACAGCAGAATAATCTGCACAGATTATGGATATACTCGTCTGGAGTAGCTGCCGCAATACTGATATGTATAGTAAGTTATACACTGTTAAGCCGAAGTGACAACAACATGATATCAGTCACTGCGGATGCAGGAATCACCAGACATTTCTTGCCGGATAGTACACTTGCCATACTCTCCAAAGGTTCCACATTGGAATACGACTCCGATAATTATGGAAAGAAATCACGCGAGGTAAATATGTCAGGAAAAGTCTTTTTCTCTGTCCGCAGAAACGAGCAGTCACCATTCACGGCCACAGCAATGTATGCACAGGTCAAAGTCCTGGGAACTGAATTTGAAATTGACGAACGTATGCAGGACACTGTCACAAACGTGTATGTAAAATCCGGGAGAGTAATGTTTAAGGGCAAGAACAGTTCCAAAGGAATTATCCTCACAAAGGATATGAGCGGAACACTGAAGCACGGAAACGAAATACCAGAAATAACAAACGCCGCCTTCCCTAACCCGTCAGCATGGGCTACAGGAAAATTCGTTTACAAGAATACTCCTATAGATGCCGTAATGAAGGAACTCTCAATTTATTACGGAACAAGCCTTTATGCGTCCGAACATTTCAAGACCATTACAGCCGAGTTCAGAACGGACAGCTTAGATGAGATTATCTCATTGATAGAAAAGACATTAGACATCACAATAACTAAGAAAGACTGAACATGAACAGAATTATATCAATAATCCTTCTGTTTTCTACAATATGCGTTTCATCAATAAATGCACAAGGCAGAGTCACCGTAGAAGACATGATGGAGCAGGTGAAGAGTATATACCCTGTAAGCTTTGTTTACGACTCGTCAATAAAGCTGAACATACCGTATTCAGGCAAGAAACCAAGTATGGTAAGCCTTGAAAACAGCCTTGAAACAATATTCAGCAATACCGGCATCAAATGGGAAATAGACGGTGACTACGTGATACTGAAAAGACTGTCGTCATATACATTGAGCGGATATATCTATCAGGAGAACGGCGAGACAGTGATAAACGCCACAGTCTGGGACATCACCTCCAATACAGGCACACTGACAAACGAACATGGTTTCTACAGTCTTACGCTTAACGAGGGAAAACATAAAATCCGTTTCTCGCATATCAGCTGCGGTGAGCAAACGGAAGATATTACACTAAAAGGAAACAAATCGCAGAACATATACCTGAAAGCTGATTACCGCATAAATGAGGTGGTGGTTACAGCCGACCTAAACTCCCCTATCCACACTACGCAGACCGGAAAAGTTTCGCTTACAGCAAAGGACTTCGTAAGCGGAAGCAACTTCATGAGTTCTCCTGATGTAGTGAAGAAGCTTCAAAGTCTGTCGGGAGTAGCCAGCGGTACGGAGCTAATCTCCGGACTTTATGTACACGGCGGAGGGAACGATGAGAACCTTTTCCTGCTCGACGGTACACCACTCTATCAGGTGAACCATGCCGGAGGACTGTTCTCTGCATTCAATACTGACATTGTAAAGAACATCGACTTCTACAAGAGCGGCTTCCCAGCCCGTTACGGCGGACGACTGTCATCGGTAGTGGATGTCCGCACAAACGACGGAAACATGAAAGAGTATCACGGAAGTTTCACGCTCGGACTTCTTGAAGGCAGAATACAGTTTGAAGGACCGATAGTAAAAGACCGCACCTCCTTCAATGTGGCTATGCGACGCACATGGCTGGACTTGTTTTCAGCTCCTGCCATTGCAATAATGAATTCAAGCAGAAGGGACAAGATAAATACAAGATATGCCTTCCATGACATAAATGCCAAGATCACCCATATCTTCTCTGAAAAGAGTCGCGCGGACATCAGCCTGTATTCGGGCAATGACATATTGAAAAACAACGGTAAATACTATACCATGTGGAATGAGCTGGCAAATATCGACAATTTCAACCTACAATGGGGAAACATCACAGCATCCGTAAACTGGAAATATATTTTCTCACCCAAACTGTTTGCAAATTTTACGGGAGTATATACCCACAACCGCTCCAAATTCGACTATCTGAGTGAAGAACGTTTGGGATATATTGAGGGATTGGACGGTGCAATAATAAAGATTCAGAACAACCATTCCACCATAAACGATTTCGGCTACAGAATGGAGTTCGACTATCGTCCCAACACATGGAATCACATCCGTTTCGGTTCAAACTACATGCGTCACATTTTCATGCCGCAGAATTACTATTCCAAGTATGACAATGCGGCAAACAATGAACTGACAGACAGAATAAAAAGTCAGTACAAGAGTAATGAATTTACCCTCTATGCCGAAGATGACATCTCGCTTGGCAGCCGTCTGAAACTGAACGGTGGAATACACTACACCATGTTCGGAATTGCAAATACAAAATATCACTCTGTAGAGCCACGCGCAGCAATGAACATCAAACTATGTGACAATGCAAGTTTCAAAGTATCATATACGAAGATGAGCCAGTTCATGCACCAACTTTCTGCTACCTACCTGAACCTGCCGACAGACTATTGGGTACCTTCTACTGAAAAAATCACCCCTATGAGGTCGCGACAATACTCAGCAGGAATATACAGCAGACTTCCGTATAACATCAGATTAAGCATAGAAGGTTTCTACAAAACTATGAACAATCTGATAGAATACAATGGCGATAACCAACTCAACCCTTCTGCTGATGACTGGGAAGAGAACGTAAGGACAGGAAAAGGAAAGGCATACGGAGTAGAAGCAGACATCAGCTACAGTAATGGAAAAAGCTCCGTCGATGCATCCTACACCCTTTCGTGGAGCAAAAGATTCTTCCCGGACTTCCATCAGTCATGGTACCCGGACAAGTTCGACAACCGTCATAAATTCTCTATCAACCTGGGTCATAAGTTCAGCGAAAGGATTGACGCATACGCATCATGGAATTTCCATAGCGGAAACCGCATGACTATCCCGACACAAAAGGTAGAAGCACCTGCCATACCCGGAACAGAGAATAAAAACGAAAGTATTATGGTTTATGAATCCCCTAACAACGTATCTCTTCCGGCCTATCACAGACTGGACTTAGGTATAAACTTCCGCAAGACCACTAAAAGAGGCTTTGAGAGAATATGGAATGTCAGTCTGTACAATGCCTATTGCAGGATGAATCCATTGTATGCCACTGTAACACAAAAAGAAGACGGAAGTTTCGTAGGAAAAGCATACGGAGTATTTCCTATAATTCCGTCATTCAGTTACACACTTAAATTTTAAACATACAAGTATTTAATAACTATAAACTCAAGAACTTAAAAACTCAAAAACGTATGAAATTATATATTGCATCACTACTGATTATATTATCATCGTGCACATACGAATTCAACATAGATGATGTGGAAGCTAAAAGAAAGCCGGTAATATTCTGTATGCCAAACACACTTGGAGATACTACACTGATACAGGTATCGCAAAGCATGAATGTAAACAATAAAGGTATAAACTCTTCTGCCAAACCGGACATAATATTTAAGTTGAACGGAGTGGAAAAGGAAATAAAATATATTGACAAAGCGACAGACTTGCTCCCTGCAAATTCATACTATGTTCTTGGCAAACTGAAAGAAGGCGACAAGATAGATATGGAAGCATCATACCCGGATATGCCTACGGCAAAATCGAGTACCGTAATACCACAGCCTTTTCCATTGGACAAATGGGATATGATTCTAAAGAACGGTTCATACGGCAGGGAAATACAGTTCCGCATATCATTTACAGATAATGCAGAGACGAAAGACTATTACGGGGTAAGAATTATAAACAAAGAAAGCCATTGGGTCTATTACACTGAATATGATAAAATATCAGAATATGATGAGATATGGGGCATTTGGCTAAATCTTGATGAAGAACCGCTTCTTTCTAAAAAAGTAGGTTTCGATGAGATATTCGATATAACAAAACATCATTACCAGGATATCTATTTGTGGGACGACACCATGCTTAACGGCAAAAGCTATACATTACATCTCGGTACATATTATAGAGAAGATTACGACCACGAGTACAGCAAAACATTTAGATATTACAAAATCTACCTTTACAGATTCTCGGAAGAAATGTATAAGTATCTGAAATCAGTAAACGATATAAACGACAACGAATTGGGTGAATACGGCCTTGCTCCTATCCGCAGCCACTACACAAACATAGAAAACGGTATAGGTCTTTTAGGCGGATGCAGTATTTACGAAACAGACTGGATTGAGAACCTGAAAGACGAAGAGAACGAAGAATAACCACTTATTTAAACATAGACTTATGAAAAAGAAATTTTTACTCACAATCGCAATGTCTGCAAT
>JAHLFB010000119.1 GCA_018884025.1 Candidatus Phocaeicola faecipullorum | reverse complement strand
ATGGGTTAAACGGGGCATACGAATACGGAAAAGGGCGGAAAGCTCCCGTAAAAAGGAGTTCCCACCCTTGCATGTATTGATGATAATAAGTATATTAACGCGCGAAGATACGCCGGTCGCAATGTGTGTGTGTGTGTGTGTGTGTGTGTTTACACAAATCTCACACATATCCAAATTATCAGCACACTTTTTTGAAGGAAAATATATGCAGGATGCGGCAGACAACAGAACATTGTCTGAACAGATTACTATATTTCCAAAAATGGGCCGCAAACCGGAATACATTTTAATTCAATTTATTAACTGCCGCAAAGATAGCGTATTTTGACGATAAATAAAGCATAAATCAGGGAAATAAATATTTTTTTTACTGTATTTCCAGATTCATTTTCAGCCGTTCTATCGCCCGCTCAGCGTTTCCGCTTTCTTCGTTGAGTAGGGTCACGAACCGGCTTCCGATGATGCACCCTGCGGCGTGTGCTGCCGCCGCCTCGTATGTACGGCGGTTTGAGATGCCGAAACCTATCATGCGCGGGTTGCGCAGGTTCATGCCTTCTATCCTCTTGAAGTATTCCTGTTTCCGGGCGTCAAAGTCCTTCTGTGCTCCGGTTACGGCAGCCGACGATACCATGTAGATGAATCCTTCTGTATTATCGTCGATGAGGCGTATTCTTTCTTCCGATGTTTCGGGGGTGATGAGCATTATCACTTTGATGCCGTACTTTTCGGCTATTGGCTTAACTGATTGCATGTACTCATCGAAAGGCAGGTCGGGGATGATTGCCCCGTCGATGCCTGTGCTGCTGCAACTCCTGAAGAACTGTTCCATTCCGTATTGCATTATCGGATTGAGATAACCCATCAGGATGAGAGGTATGCTCACTGTGTTGCGGATACCTTCCAGTTGTGCGAACAGGCCGGTCAGTGTCATGCCGTTGCGTAGTGCCTGGCATGACGCGTCCTGAATCACAGGACCGTCGGCCAGAGGGTCGCTGAAGGGTATTCCTATTTCAATCATATCCACCCCGTTCTTTTCGAGCGAGGTTATCACTTCTGCTGTATTATTGGCCTTAGGTGCGCCTGCACAGAAATAGATTGAGAGGATGTCATGTTTCTTGTTGCTGAAGAGTTCGTTTATTCTGTCCATAGTTGTATCTGTTTTTATAGTGTCCTTAATCGTTTTATGAATTCGGCGATGGCTTCGATGTCTTTCAGTCCCGGAGCTGTCTCGAAACCGCTGTTGATGTCTATTCCGGCAAACGACGGATGGCGGAATGATGAAATCTGCTCCAGGCTTTCAGGTCTTATTCCACCGCTGAGCAGGAATGGTGTATTTCCGTGATAGCTTTGTGTGAGCGTCCAGTCGAATGTCTTGCCCGATCCGCCGTAGGCTGCGCAAGGGGTATCGAAGAGATAGTATCGGCACAGCCCGTCGTATGGGGCGGTTAAAGTATCGGCATCGGCAGCCTTTAGGGAGAAGGTTTTTATTATGTCTATGCCTTTGCTTCGTATGGCTCTGCATTGCTCGGGCGATTCATTTCCGTGTAGTTGCACGAGGTTGAGTCCGAATTCACTTACCTTATATAATATGTAGTCCGTATCGCTGTTTACGAATACTCCTATACGGAGCGATGACGATGGCATGTATTCAGGAACTTTCTCAACGTAGCGTGGAGAGGTGTGGTGGAAGATGAAACCTGTCATGTCTGGTTTAAGCTGGTCCAGTGCTCTGATGTTGTCGGCATATTTCATACCGCATACTTTGATAATCATATTGGGAAATGTTTTGTATTTTGTATAAAAACTCTTGGATGGAGTTACCGTTACACGTTCGTGTTACGCGCGTTACACCTACGTGTTGCGCTCGTTACACGTTCGTGTTCCACACGTTACACGTACGTGTAACGCTAACTAAGTTAAGGCGTTTTACGGTTTCTTTGCTGTTTCCAGCCTTTCTATGAGCGTTTTCAGTTCGTTTGCCGGATTTTCTGTTTTCATGAACGATTCTCCCATTAGAAATCCGTTGTATCCGGCTTGCCTGAGCAAGAGGATTGTATCGGCTCCGGATATACCGCTTTCCGATATATGAGGTATTCCCTGTGGTAATTTCTCTGCCAGACGGAATGAGTTTTCCACATCTGTATGGAAACTGCCAAGATTGCGGTTGTTTACTCCAATTAGGTCTATACAGTCAGTCACATAATCTAATTCCTCGTCCGAGTGTATTTCCAGTAATACTTCCAGACCGTAACTGTGTGCCTTTTCAGCCAGATGTTTGTACTCTTCTTTTTCCAGTGCGGCTGCTATCAGAAGTATAGCGTCGGCCTGTAAGGCTACAGACTGGAGTATCTGATATTCCGATATTATGAAATCTTTTCGTAGGATTGGTGTGGATGGAGCCGAAAGTCTGGCTTTCATTAGGTCTCCTTCGTTTCCTCCGAAAAACTCGTTGTCGGTAAGAACGGAAAGGGCGGCAGCTCCTGCCTGTGCATATCCGCCGGTTATCTTTCTTACATCAGCCTCGCAGTTTATCCAGCCTTTAGACGGCGAACGTCTTTTGAACTCGGATATTATTCCGTTAGTAGATGTCATTATCGAACGGCTGAGGCTGTTTTTGGAAGTTCTCTCTCGCATCGACGCTATTGCTTCAAGCTGTTTCATGCTCACAGCTTCCATCTGTCGGCTGATTTCTTTCCTTTTGTTGGCTATGATTTGTGTCAGTATGTCTTCTTTCATGTCGGTTGTTGATTATTGGTTTATTTCGATGAATTTCTTCAGTGCTTGCAGAGCGCGTCCGCTTTCAAGAGATTCACGGGCTTTCGCTACACAGTCTTCAATAGGCATTTGCGGTTCTATGGCCTGAATAGCGAATGATGCGTTTATGAGTACACATTCTGTCTGTGCTTTGGTAGCACGGTTTTCAAGTACGTTGTCGAATATCTTTGCTGCCTCGCGTGTGGTGCTTCCACCGTACAGCTCCTCGCGGCGTGCTATCGTGAAACCTATGTCCGAAGGTTTGCAGATAGTCTCGTAGCGGTTGGTCATCACCTTGAACTCGTCTGTGAGGGATATCTCGTCGTAACCGTCAAGGTTGTTCACCACTGCGAAACCTATTCCGAGGCGTTGCAGAGTGTTGGTATAGAGGCGCATCAGAGTAAGGTCTGCCACTCCGAGCAACTGGTATGCCGGGATGCACGGGTTTACAAGCGGTCCTAACAGGTTGAAAATGCTCCTCACTCCGAGTTCCTTTCTTACGGAAGCCACGGTTTTCATTGCCGGATTGAAGAGAGGGGCGTGCATATATACCATTCCGCATTCATCCATAGATTTTCTCAGGCGGGAATTGTCGTTGGTGAATTTCACTCCGTGTTCCTCCATCACGTTGCTTGCTCCGCTCACGGAGGTACTTCCGTAGTTACCGTGTTTGGCTACCTTGTATCCGGCTCCTGCAACTACGAAGCAGGCGCATGTGGAGATATTGAATGTATTCTTGCCGTCGCCTCCCGTGCCAACTATGTCGATTGGTCTATATTCGCTCAAATCGACATTGACACGTGTGCTGAGAAGTGCTTCACGGAAACCTATCAGTTCTTCTACTGTTATTCCCCTCATCTGGAAGACCGTGAGGAGTGATGCTATCTGGGTGTTGTTGTATTTCTCTCCCGTTATGTTTTTCATGAGCGAACACGCTTCGGCGCGTGTAAGTTCCTCATGATTGAACAGCCGTTTTAGTATTTCTTTCATTGTTGAATGTTTTGTTTAGTTGACGAGTTGACAAGTTAACAAGATGACGAGGTTACCGTCCGGATGGAGAACCTTGTCAACTTGTAACTGTAGCCTTGTTACCTTTATTATATGAAAATCCAGTTCTCAATCATCTTTTTCCCGTCGGGGGTAAGCACTGATTCCGGGTGGAACTGAATACCTCGTACGTCGTAGTCCTTATGTCGGATTGCCATTATGTATCCTTCTGCGCTGACTGCTGTTATTTCAAAACATGCCGGTAGAGTTTCTTTGTCCACTACCCATGAGTGGTATCTTCCTACCGCTATTTCTTCCGGAAGGCCATTGAAAATATAGTCATTGGCAGTGATTCGGATTTTGCTCTGTATGCCGTGATAGACTTCTTTTAGGTTTACCAGTTTTCCTCCGAACACTTCGCCTATGGCCTGTTCGCCAAGGCATACACCGAGTATCGGTTTGCGTCCAGAGTATGTACGTATCACGTCGAGAAGAAGTCCGGCTTCTTCAGGTATTCCCGGACCTGGGGAGAGGAGTATCTTGTCGAATTCCTCAAGTTCTTCCAGACGGAAACAGTCGTTTCGCAGTACCTTCACTTCTGTTCCCAACTCTTTTACCAGATGGCTGAGGTTGTATGTGAATGAATCGTAATTGTCTATAATTGCTATTTTCATATTTGATGTTATTTAGTTGACGAGTTGACAAGTTGATGAGATGACAAGGTTGCCTACAATCCGGATGGAGAGCCTTGTCAACTTGTAACTGAAGCCTTGTTTCCTTTACTATTATAATTTTTCTGCCAGTTCGATAGCTTTTCTCAGTGCTCCGAGCTTGTTGTTTACTTCCTGCAGTTCGTTTTCTACGTTGCTTTTTGCTACTATGCCTCCTCCTGCCTGGAACCACAGCTCGTTGTTTCGGCTCACGAATGTGCGTATTGTTATAGCTTGGTTTATTGTCTTTCCGTCCAGACTTATGAATCCTATACATCCGCCGTAAACGCCACGGTTATGTGGCTCGTACTTGCTTATGAGTTGCATAGCCCTGACTTTTGGGGCCCCGCTCAGTGTTCCTGCCGGGAATGTGTCGATAAACGTACTTACTGCATCAGTTCCGGCATTTACCTTTCCGCTCACACGGCTTACGAGGTGTATCACATGGCTATAGTATTGCGGTTCTTTGTAGAAATCCACTTTCACGCCATGGCAGTTGCGGCTAAGGTCGTTTCTAGCCAAGTCCACTAACATGACATGTTCGGCATTCTCTTTAGGGTCTGCAAGAAGAGCTTCTGCCGCTTTGCGGTCGGCTTCCTTGCTGCATGTTCTTTTTGTCGTTCCTGCTATCGGATCAATGCTTGCAATGCCATCTTCCACCTTACAGTGTGTTTCCGGTGATGAGCCGAATATCCTGAATCCACCGAAATCGAAGTAGAACAGGTATGGCGAAGGGTTGATACTACGCAATGCGCGGTAGAGTTTGAAGTCATCGCCTTCGTATCTCTGAATGAACCGTCTTGACATGACTATCTGGAAAACATCTCCTCTCATGCAGTGGCTTATACCGCGGCGGATATTTTCACGATGTTCGTCGTCGGTGAGTGTGCTTGTTGTTTCACCCACTGCCCTGAATCCGTATGCGGTGAAGTTGCGGTTATTTATGGCTTTCTCTATTTCGTCTATATGGCTTGGCTCTCCGGGTGACTGCAATTCAAGCAGTACCATCTCACTCTTGAATCCGTGGAAGACTATGAGATACTTATATAATATGTACAGTATGTCAGGAGCATCGTTTTTCTCGTCTGTGCTGTCCGGTACGTCAATATTCTCGAAATAGCGGACAGCGTTGAATGTAGTATAGCCGTAAACTCCGCAATAAGATGAGTATTCACCTTCAATGTTGAAATTTTCGAGGAATGTGTTTATGGCGTTTTCTACACTTTCTTTTCCATTTACCGTACTTTCTTCGGTTGTTCCGTCAGGATATGTGGTGATAACTTTCCCGTGGTTTATACTTATGCTTGCTATAGGGTTGAGACCAATGAAAGATTTGTTGTTCTCTGTTCCGTGATAATCGGAACTTTCCATCAGTACACTTTGTGGAAACAGGTCGCGCACTTTGAGGTATGTGCTTACTGGGGTATGCAGATCTCCCAGTATTGATTTGTGTATGGTGTTGTATTTGTATTTTGTATTCATCGTTGAAGAATTAAAAAATTAATATAATTGAAAGTAGCTAGTTTTTAGTTCTTTGTTGTTAGAACCATGCAGATGAAAACTAATAACTAAAAACCAACAACTAATAACTAACAACTTTTACACTTCAAATAAGTCTCAATATCCTTATCGCCTCTTCCCGACACTGTAAGTACAACAATATCTGTTGGCTTGAAGTTCATCTTATCCAAGGCACCTAAGGCATGAGCCGATTCGAGAGCCGGGATTATACCTTCAAGCATTGTCAGTTCGTAGGCGGCCTTTATGGCTTCATCATCGTTTATTGCCAAAACTGTGGCACGGTGTTCTTTTGCCAGGTTAGCGTGCATAGGACCTATTCCCGGATAATCCAGTCCGGCTGAAATGGAATACGGTTCAAGAATCTGTCCGTTTGCATCTTGCATTACAAGAGTTTTGAATCCATGTATAATACCAATTTTACCAAGTTGTATTGTGGCTGCCGACATTCCGCTGTTCAGTCCTAGTCCTCCTGCTTCGGCAAGTACGATTTTTACTCTCTCATCGTCCAAATAGTGATAAATGGTTCCTGCCGCATTACTTCCTCCGCCTACGCATGCCATGAGATAATCAGGATAATCACGTCCTTCGTGTTCCATAAGTTGTTTTTTTATTTCCTCGCTTATGACGGATTGAAGCCTCGCCACCATGTCCGGGTAGGGGTGTGGTCCTACTGTGGAACCTATCACGTAGTAAGTATCGGCAGGATGACAGCACCAGTCGCGTATAGCCTCGTTGGTAGCGTCTTTCAGAGTCATGTTGCCGGAAGTTACCGGACATACAGTTGCTCCAAGCATTTTCATACGTTCTACGTTTACATGTTGGCGTTCAACATCTGTTTTCCCCATATAAACAATACATTCCATTCCCATCAGTGCGCATACAGTCGCAGTTGCTACGCCGTGTTGTCCGGCGCCTGTCTCTGCGATGATTCTCGTCTTTCCCATACGTTTTGCCAGCAGTACCTGACCAATGGCATTGTTGATTTTATGGGCTCCCGTGTGGTTAAGGTCTTCTCTTTTCAGATAAATCCTGCATCCGTATTTTTCAGACAGGCGTTTGGCAAGATAGAGTGGGGAAGGGCGTCCTACATAGTCTTTCAGTAATTGCGCATATTCTTTCTTGAATCCTTCATCGTCCAGAACTTTTGAATATGCTTCTTGTAACTCGCTTACACACCTGTGAAGTATTTCGGGGATGTATGCACCGCCGAATTCACCGTAATAACCTTTTTCGTTTACTTGATAAGATTTCATATTGTTACTGATTTTAATAGTTTCCGAAAATGCAAAAAGCAGAACGGGCTGTCGTAAAGTACGACAGCCCGTTCTGCTTTTATATTCCTTATATCTTTGTTTGGTATATATACACGCGACTGATGCCCTTACGACTTTTGGAGTTGTAAGAGACGCCACCAGAAGAATGTATTTACCAATGAAGTTCTCATATAAATATTATATTTTTTTGTTTTCTTGTTGTTTCTGTGGCAAATGTATGCATTATTTTTTATAATGCAAACATTTTGCTGATTTTTTATTGAAAATATTTCACTTTGATGCCTACGCTTTTACAGTCAGCTCCCATAGGTGGATTTTCTTTGAAAATACTTATTTCTATGCTTTTTATTGCTGGAAAATCATTGAACAGTCGTTTTGATATTCTGTATGACAGGTGTTCTAGTAATTTGGCGGGGATATTCATTTCTTCTTTGACAGCATCGTGTATTTCAGCATAATTGATTGTGCCTTCAAGCTTGTCGGTAGTTGCCGCTTCGCTGAAATCCGTTTCTATGTCAAGACTGACTTTATACTCTGCCCCTACAGCATTCTCCTGTGGCAGCACTCCGTGATATGAGTAAAATTTCATATCATGCAGTATGATATTCATTGAATGTATTTTCATGTTGAAAATGATTTAAATAAAAAGGCGAAGAATTCCGTTATTGTATTGGTATTCTTCGCCTGAGGTTGTCATTTATGTTTTAAGTATATTATCCGCATCTTGAAGAACCGCATGTGGTACATATCAGGCAACCTTCCTGATAAACTAGTGTTTCGTGTCCGCAGTTAGGACATTTCATACCTTTGGCTTCTGTTCCGTCCTGTACATATTTCTTCAGTGCGCGTTCAACACCGTTCTTCCATGTATTGATATTTTCGCTGTCTAGCTGCAACGAACCTACAAGTTTGATAACCTGGTCGATAGGCATTCTCCAACGCAAGACTCCTGAAATAAGTTTTGCATAGTTCCAGTATTCCTTATTGAAACGTTCGGAAAGTCCTTCTACAGTCATCTTGTAACCACGTTTGTTTTCAAACTGGAAATCGTAACGTTTGTTTCCGTTTTCATCAATGTTTTTGATGATTTTTCCGCATGTAACTGATTTAGGAAGCACTATACCTTCTTCATCATCCTGAAGACCAGTAAATATTTCATATGGATGACCGTCCAGCAATCCTACGAATGCCACCCACTTTTCTTTATTGTTCTGGAAACGTACTACCTCTGCTTCAAGAACCTTTGGTCTTACTTCTACAATTTCAGGACGCTTGCATCTGCATTCTTCATCTTCTTTGCGCTTTTCTTCCTTATCAGTCTTTTGTGTTGAAACCAATACACCTGCGCGTGAACCGTCTCGGTAAACAGTACATCCCTTACATCCGGAACGCCATGCTTCTACATAAAGAGAATTGACAAGTTCTTCATCGACTGTGCTAGGTAAGTTTATTGTAACGCTTATTGAATGGTCAACCCATTTCTGGATACGTCCCTGCATTTTTACTTTCATCAGCCAGTCAACATCATTGGATGTAGCTTTATAGTATGGTGATTTGGCTACAAGTTCGTCTATTTCTTCCTGAGAATAATTCTTTGTTGTATCAATACCATTCACTTCCATCCATGTAAGGAATTTGTGATGGAATACAATATATTCTTCGAATGCCTCTCCGGTTGTTTCGTCAATGAAGTCAACTCTAACATTCTCGTCGTTAGGATTTACTTTGCGACGTCTCTTATATACAGGCATGAATACAGGCTCTATACCTGATGTGGTCTGTGTCATAAGACTAGTTGTACCTGTAGGAGCAATGGTTAGACATGCAATATTTCTACGTCCGTATTTTACCATTTCTTCATAAAGGGCAGGGTCAGCCTCTTTGATACGGTTTACGAAAGGATTGTCTTTTTCTCTCTCGCTGTCATAGATTTCGAATGCACCACGTTCTTTTGCCATGATTACAGATGAACGGTATGCTTCAATTGCTATAGTCTTGTGTACTTTCTCCGAAAATTCAGTGGCTTCTTCTGTACCATATCTCAGTCCCATTGCTGCAAGCATATCGCCTTCGGCTGTTATGCCTACACCTGTGCGTCGTCCCAATCCTGATTTTCTGTAAATTTTTTCCCAAAGATGTCTCTCTGTACTTTTTACTTCTTCGTTTTCAGGGTCAGAATCTATTTTTTCAAGTATAAGACCTATCTTTTCAAGTTCAAGGTCTATAATATCGTCCATTATTCTTTGTGCATATCTGACGTGTTTCTTAAATAGTTCGAAATCGAAATACGCATCTTTGGTAAATGGGTTTACAACGTACGAATACAGGTTTATAGCCAACAGACGGCATGAGTCGTATGGACACAGAGGAATTTCGCCACATGGGTTTGTAGAAACTGTTCTGAATCCAAGATCAGCATAACAATCAGGTACTGATTCTCTTAGAATAGTGTCCCAAAACAGTACACCCGGTTCTGCTGATTTCCATGCGTTATGTACTATTTTTCTCCATAGTTCGTTTGCATTGATTTCTTTAACGAACTGTGGCTTATCAGAATCAATGGGGAATTTCTGTATATAAGGTTTGTTGTCGATGGCAGCCTGCATGAATTCATCGTCAAGTTTCACAGAAACATTTGCTCCTGTAACCTTGCCTTCTGTCATTTTTGCGTCGATGAATGATTCTGAATCAGGATGTTTGATTGATACACTCAGCATAAGAGCACCTCTACGTCCGTCCTGTGCAACTTCTCTGGTTGAGTTGGAGTAGCGTTCCATAAATGGAACAAGACCTGTAGATGTAAGGGCTGAGTTTTTAACAGGTGAGCCTTTCGGACGAATATGTGAAAGGTCGTGACCTACACCGCCTCTGCGTTTCATAAGCTGTACCTGTTCTTCGTCGATACGGATGATTGCACCATATGAATCGGCTTTTCCGTCGAGTCCGATAACAAAGCAGTTTGATAAAGAAGCAACCTGATATTCGTTTCCGATACCGGTCATAGGACTGCCCTGAGGAACGATATATCTGAAGTGGTCGAACAAGTCAAACAATTCCTGCGAAGTCATGCTGTTAGGATAGTTTGCCTCAATTCTTGCTACTTCATTGGCAAGACGCCAATGCATGTCCCTAGGGGATTTTTCATAGATGTTCCCAAACGAATCTTTAACCGCATATTTGTTTACCCAAACACGTGCGGCCAGTTCGTCTCCCTTGAAATACTCTAATGAAGCTTCGTATGCTTCATTGTAGCTGTAAGTTTTTTTTTCCACGATATTATTAAAGAATAAGTTTGTTTCGTTTTTAATATTAGGATTGTGCAAAGCTATTAATGTTTTTTATATCAACAAAGAAAATACCTATAAAGTTATCAACAGTTTTGTGAGGTTTTCCATTTTAAGAGGTTAATTGTTTGATTTGTAGGTTTTTATTATTTTTACGATTATAAAAAGTTAACTTTTTTGATGAACTTATAGCTATTATTTTAAAGATTAATTTGTAAAATGACATAATGTTGTTTTTTTATATTATCTTTGTGGATATAAGAAAAAATTATTGTATTATGGAATCTATAAGAAATCGTAGAACTATACGTAAGTATAAATCTCAGGATATACCTGAAGAATTATTAAACTCGTTGCTTGAAGAGGCTTCAAGAGCTTCTACTATGGGGAATATGCAGTTGTATAGCGCTGTGATAACCAGAAGTGAGGAAATGAAATCTAAATTGGCGCCAATGCATTTTAATCAGCCAATGGTTACTGGAGCACCTGTGGTTGTGACTTTCTGTGCCGATTTTAATCGATTCAGTTTATGGTGTAAGCAGAGAAAAGCTGAACCGGGATATGACAATTTCCTCTCATTTATAAATGCCCTTTCTGATGCATTATTGTTTACTCAGAATTTCTGTACTTTGGCGGAGGATGCAGGTTTGGGTATTTGTTATTTGGGTACTACCATTTACAATCCTGCGCCTATTATAGAGTTGCTGAAATTGCCAAAACTTGTAATTCCTGTGGCTACAATAACTGTCGGATATCCTGATGAGTTACCTGTACAACCTGATAGATTGCCGCTTAGAGGTATTATTCATAATGAAGTGTATAAGCAATATTCTGAAAAAGATATTGATGATATATATTCATACAAGGAATCATTGTCTGAAAACAAGAATTTCGTTGAGATTAATCATACTGAAACATTGGCACAGATATTTACAGATATAAGATATAAGAAGGCTGACAACGAATTGATGTCTTCGGGATTGGTGAAAGTGCTTAAGGAACAAGGATTCTTTTAATTTATAAAATAATTATTTCGGATTTTATATTGAGAAAGCCCAATGAATATCTGGTTGATATGTTCATTGGGCTTTTTAAATATGTCGTTTTTAGCATTTATAGAATGAAAAATGGGACTATTCCAAGAAAAATTGAAATAGTCCCATTTGATATTTGAAAACTTGACTGTTATGTCTATATTCGTAATCTATTAAACGATACCTTGAGCCATCATTGCTTTAGCAACCTTCATAAATCCGGCTACGTTGGCACCCTTAACGTAGTTGATATATCCATCAGGTTCTGTACCATACTGTACGCAAGCTTCATGGATATTCTTCATGATGCTCTTCAACTTTTCGTCAACTTCTTCTGCGCTCCAGCTTAACTTGATTGAGTTCTGAGTCATTTCAAGACCTGATACAGATACACCACCTGCATTTGCGGCCTTACCCGGAGCATAAAGAATCTTAGCATCCTGGAATACACGGATAGCTTCTGGAGTAGAAGGCATGTTTGCACCTTCAGATACAGCAAATACGCCGTTTGCGATAAGTGCTTTAGCGTCGTCGCCGTTGATTTCGTTCTGAGTGGCAGAAGGAAGAGCGATGTCAGCTTTTTCATTCCATGGACGTGCGCCTGCAACATATTTGCAACCGTATTTTTCTGCATATTCGCGGATACGTCCACGATACAGATTCTTCAATTCCATGATGTAGTCGAGCTTTTCGCGGTCGATACCATCCGGATCGTAGATGTAACCGTCTGAATCGGACATTGTAACGACTTTAGCGCCCAACTGGATAAGTTTTTCTACTGTATATTGTGCTACATTTCCTGAACCTGATACAAGGCAAGTCTTACCGGCCAAATCAATATTACGTGTCTTAAGCATTTCAAGCAGGAAGTAAATGTTTCCATAACCTGTTGCTTCAGGACGGATAAGTGAACCACCGAATTCACGACCTTTACCTGTAAGTACGCCTGTAAATTCGTGAGCTAATTTCTTGTACATGCCGAACATGTAACCAACTTCACGTCCACCAACACCTATGTCACCTGCAGGAACATCTGTTTCAGCACCTATGTGACGCCATAGTTCAAGCATGAATGCCTGACAGAAACGCATAACTTCAGCATTTGATTTTCCACGTGGAGAGAAGTCTGAACCACCTTTACCACCACCCATAGGAAGTGTAGTAAGTGAGTTTTTGAATGTCTGCTCAAAAGCAAGGAATTTAAGGATAGACAGATTTACTGATGAGTGGAAGCGGATACCTCCTTTGTAAGGACCAATGGCATTGTTGTGCTGTACACGGTAGCCCATATTTGTCTGTATATTGCCTTTGTCGTCCATCCAAGTTACTCTGAACTGGAATACGCGGTCTGGAATACAAAGACGTTCTATAAGATTTGCTTTGTCGAATTCAGGATGTTTGTTGTATTCTTCTTCGATTGTACCCAAAACTTCTTCTACTGCCTGATGATATTCAGGTTCATTAGGAAATCTTCTTTTAAGATCTTCCAAAACTTTAGCTGCATTCATAATCTTTACCTTAAAATTAATTGGTTGTTATTGTTTGTTGTTTTTTATCTCTCTTGTCGATGATGCAAAAATATATCAAAGATTTTGTTTATGCAACATTTTGATAAGAAAAAATCAGAAAAATGTCTTTTTTATACATTTATCGGGTAAAATGTGTTGAAATGTTTATTTCTTCCTGCTGTTTATTGACTTGCCTATCGGTATGAAAACCAGGGCTCCGGATATGATTATGGTTACAATTAGTGGACCGTCTATACGGGTGGAAGATGTTATTACTATGAAGCATAAAGCAGCCCAAAGCATAGTTAGCAATACGCATTGAGCATTTGTTAACGGTTTACGCATGTTATTTGTTGTTTAAACATCAGGGGCGAGATCCGTATCCTGTAGAATCTTCTACAGAATTACGGTCTCGCCCCTGACTATGTTAATATGACCTTGAATAAGGCATTAGCATTGATCTTTTTTCTTTTTTTCAACTATGGCGTCAATACATGCAATAGCTGTGATGTTTACAATGTCTCGTACAGAGCTTTCAATGTCTGTGAAATGTATAGGTTTGTTCAATCCCATTTGTATAGGGCCTATTACTTCTGTCTCGCTCATGTTCTGAATGAGTTGGTATGTTGAATTTGCTGAACTTAAGTTAGGGAATACCAATGTGTTTACCTGTTTGCCAAGTAATTTTGTGAATGGGTATTTTTCATCGCGTAACTCGTTGTTCAAAGCGAATTTAACTTGCATTTCACCATCAATTGCCAGTTCCGGATAGTTCTTGTGCATGTATGCTACTGCTTCGTGTACCTTCGCTGGGCTACCTTCCTGATCGGAACCGAAGTTGGAGTATGAAAGCATAGCCATTACCGGTTCATGATTGAAGAAACGTACGGCCTTTTCTGAAAGACGTGCTATATCTATCAATGTATCTGTATCCGGATGACGGTTTATCAGAGTATCTGCAATGAAGTATGTACCTTTCTTTGAATTTAGAATGTGCATTGTTCCGAAATGCTTGTATCCCTCCTGTATTCCGATAACTTCTTTTGCTACTTTTATGGTATTGCTGTATTTGGTATAAAGTCCGGTTATGAAAGCATCGGCTTCTCCTGTTTCTACCATCATCATACCGAAATAGTTACGTTCAAACATTTTGTCGTTTGCTTCTGCAAAGTTTGCACCTTCGCGTGCACGTTTTTCACAAAGTATTCGGGCGTATCTTTCTCTTCTTTCAGCTTCATCGTCATGACGCAGATTGATAATTTCTATTCCTTCAAGGCTGAGGTCGAGTTCTTTTGCCAGTTTCTGTATTCTTTCTGTATTTCCTAAAAGAATAGGATTACAGATACCTTCTGCTTTTGCTTCGACTGCGGCTCTTAGCATGTTTGGGTGGATACCTTCCGCGAATACTACTCTCTGAGGACAACTGCGTGCTGTTTCATAAAGTTTTCGTGTGAGCTTGTTCTCCTGGCCCATGAGTTCAAGAAGATGATTCTTGTATTCATTCCAGTCTGTTATGTTTTTACGTGCTACTCCAGACTCCATCGCTGCTTTTGCTACAGCCATTGAAACTTCTGTGATTAGTCGTGGATCTACAGGTTTCGGAATGAAATATTCAGGTCCGAAAGAAAGATTGTTTACATGATATGCTTCATTTACTACGTCCGGAACAGGCTTTTTGGCCAAATCAGCTATAGCATGTACGGCTGCCAGTTTCATTTCTTCGTTTATGGCTTTGGCACGTGTGTCAAGAGCACCACGAAATATGTATGGGAAACCGATTACGTTGTTTATCTGGTTAGGATAATCGGAGCGTCCGGTTGACATAAGTACGTCCGGACGTGCGCTCATAGCGTCTTCGTATGAAATTTCAGGAGTAGGGTTTGCGAGTGCAAATACTATAGGGTTTGCAGCCATGCTGCGTACCATGTCTTGAGTAAGTACATTACCTTTTGAAAGACCGAGGAATACATCTGCCCCTTTGATTGCTTCTTCAAGGGTGTGTACGTCACGACGGTCAGTTGCAAAGAATTTTTTACTTTCTGTCAGATTTTCACGATCGCTGGTAATAACTCCTTTACTGTCCAGCATCAGAATATTTTCTTTGCGTGCTCCTAATGCTATATATAGTTTTGTACAAGATGTAGCTGATGCACCCGCACCGTTTACTACTATTTTTACATCTTCTATTTTTTTACCTGCTACTTCAAGAGCGTTAAGAAGACCGGCACTTGAGATGATGGCTGTACCGTGTTGGTCGTCATGCATTACCGGAATATCTAGTTCAGCCTTAAGTCTGTTCTCTATTTCAAAACATTCAGGAGCCTTTATGTCTTCCAGGTTGATACCTCCGAAAGTAGGAGCAATAGCCTTAACTGCTTCAATGAATTTTTCAGGGTCTTTTTCGTTTACTTCAATGTCGAATACGTCTATTCCTGCATAAATCTTGAAAAGAAGACCTTTACCTTCCATTACAGGTTTTCCGCTCATGGCACCTATGTCGCCAAGACCTAATACTGCTGTTCCGTTGGATATTACTGCAACCAAATTTCCTTTGGCGGTATAATCGTATGCTGTTTCCTGATTTTTCTGGATTTCCAGACATGGTTCAGCTACTCCTGGTGAGTATGCTAATGACAAATCGCGTTGTGTCTGGTATGGTTTGGTGGGAATAACTTCTATTTTTCCCGGTTTGCCCTGTGAGTGATAAAGCAGGGCGGCTTCTTTTGTTATCTTTACCATAAGTTCTTACATTTTGTTGTTATTTGTTTATTCTGATGCACAAATGTATGAATAAAAATCTAATATTGCCTTCAATTGTAATTAAAAACTCTAAATTGTTTTTTCTTTTTCTGAAATTATCAACTGTATAATAGCAGTTTTATTGTCTAATAATCATATTCACTAGTACAATTTTAATATAGCGATTTTTATTGGTTATTCTTAGTTAATTGTTAATTTCAGATGATATGATTTTTATATCTTTGCACGTGTTTTTTATTGATAACAGTTAGATTTAGTGGTCTTTGAAATATATATCAATTAATTTTATATGAAAATGAGCGTGAAAAGTAAATTGAATTTTAGCCATGGGCGTATTGCCATTGCTATGTTGGGTGTATCTCTTCTTACTGCTTGTGGCGGAGGCCAGGGCGGTATGAAAATGGGTGACAATGAATTTGCCGTTATGACGACAGTTTCTACATCAAGTCATCAGACAAAAACCTATCCTGCTACTATAAAGGGACTTCAGGATATTGAAATCCGTCCGCAGGTTGCAGGTTTTATTGTAAAGCTTTGTGTAGATGAAGGTGCCACAGTAAAGCGTGGACAGGCATTGTTCCAGATAGATCCAACACAGTATAAAGCTGCTTACGATCAGGCTAAGGCTGGTGTGGAAGCTGCAAAAGCAAATCTTGAAACAGTGACTTCAACTCTTGAAAACAAAAAAATGCTTTATGAGCAGAAAATCATCAGTGATTTTGAATATCAGACAGCAATGAATAATTTGCTTTCTGCAAAGGCTAATTATTCACAGGCTGAAGCAGCATATACAGCAGCAAAACAGAATCTTGATTTTTGTACTGTAACAAGCCCTTCAGACGGTGTTATAGGAACTTTCCCTTATAGGGTTGGTAGCCTTGTAAGTGCTTCCATCCAGCAACCTCTTACTACAGTTTCACAAATAGGCGACATGTATGTATATTTCTCAATGACAGAAAAACAGTTGTTGGAAATGACCAGATCAGAACAGTCTCTTAAAGACCAGCTTGCTGCCATGCCGGAAGTAAAGCTTCAATTGGCTGATGGAACTATTTATGAAGCTTCAGGCAAGATAGATGCGGTGAGTGGAGTTATTGATCAGAGTACAGGCTCTGTAAGTATGCGCGCTATTTTCCCTAACGGAAAAAATATCTTGCGAAGTGGTGGAACAGCTAATATCATATTCCCATATGATATGCAGGATGTTATTTTGATACCACAGTATGCAACACAGGAAATCCAGGATAAAAAATTTGTTTATGTATTGCAGCCGGACAGCACTTTGAAACATACAGAAATTCAGGTATCAAATCTTAGTGATGGCAAGAATTATATTGTTACAGGCGGTTTGAAAGCTGGTGACCAGATTGTAGTTGAAGGTGTTCAGATATTAACTGACGGACAGAAAATTGTACCTATTACTACTGCTGAAAAAGAAGCAAAATATCAGAAACATTTGCAGGATCAGCGTGACGGTAACATACAGACTGCTTTCAATTAAATTTATATCTTGACTAAGAAGAGATATATCAATCTTATTTAAATGAGATTTTAAAAGAATAAAAAAAGATGAGACTAGATAAATTTATTAATCGTCCGGTACTGTCAACGGTAATTTCTATCTTGATGGTAATCTTGGGTGTCATAGGTCTGGCTACTTTGCCTATTACTCAGTATCCGGATATAGCACCGCCTACAGTATCCGTAAGGGCTACTTATACAGGTGCCAGTGCTTCTGCCGTTTTGAATTCTGTTATCGCTCCTTTGGAAGAACAGATTAACGGTGTTGAAAATATGATGTATATCCAATCAAATGCAACAAATACGGGTTCTGCCGATATCAGTGTTTATTTCAAACAGGGAACTGACCCGGATATGGCGGCTGTCAATGTTCAGAACCGTGTGTCAATGGCTCAGGGTTTGTTGCCTGCAGAAGTTACACAGATTGGTGTTACCACACAGAAACGTCAGAACTCAATGTTGATGGTTTTCTCTCTTTATGATGAGACTGACGAATATAATGTAGAGTTTATTGAAAACTATGCCAACATTAACATCGTGCCTGAAATTAAGCGTGTAAACGGTGTGGGTGATGCCAATGTGTTGGGTATGGACTACTCTATGCGTATTTGGTTGAAACCGGATATAATGGCACAGTATAAACTTGTTCCTTCTGATATATCTTCTGTTTTGGCTGAACAGAATATCGAAGCTGCTCCTGGACAGTTCGGTGAACGTGGAAACCAGACATTCCAGTATACTATAAAGTATAAAGGACGTCTGCAGAAAGCAGAGGAATTTGAGAATATAGTTGTAAAAGCATTGCCTGACGGTGAAATATTACGTTTGGGTGATATAGCAGAAATAGAACTTGGTCGTCTGGCTTATACATTTAATAATAAGGTTAACGGACATAAGTCTGTGTCTGTTATCGTTTACCAGATGGCAGGATCAAACGCGACACAGACTATTTCTGACTTGGAAAAGGTTCTTGCCAAGGCACAGGAATCACTTCCTACAGGTTTGAAAATCAATATTGCCCAGAACGCAAACGACTTCCTTTACGCTTCAATACATGAAGTAATCAAGACTTTGATAGAGGCATTCGTACTTGTGTTTATCGTGGTTTATGTGTTCTTGCAGGATATGCGTTCAACACTTATTCCGGCGATTGCGATTCCGGTTGCTTTGATTGCAACATTCTTCGTATTGAAACTTATCGGATTTAGTGTCAATTTGCTTACGCTTTCTGCCATGGTGCTGGCCATTGCCATAGTGGTGGACGATGCCATAGTGGTGGTTGAAGGTGTCCATGCTAAACTTGACCAGGGATATAAGTCGGCAAGAGAAGCTTCTATTGATGCCATGAGTGAGCTTGGTGGAGCAATTGTTTCCATTACACTGGTCATGATGTCAGTGTTTATCCCTGTTAGTTTCATGGGTGGTACTGCCGGTACTTTCTATCGTCAGTTCGGTTTGACAATGGCTATTTCAATCGGTTTCTCTGCATTGAATGCGTTGACACTGTCACCGGCATTGTGTGCTTTATTCTTGAAACCTCACAAGGCTGAACATGGCGATAAGAAAATGACCATGATAGACCGTTTCCATACATCTTTCAATGCTGCATACGATTCTTTGTTGAGCAGTTATAAGAAACGTGTAGTTTTCTTTATACACAAGAAATGGCTTTCTATGGGATTGGTTGCTGTTTCCATAGTATTATTGATATTCTTCATGAATACTACTCCTACAGGAATGGTTCCTACAGAAGATACAGGTACTATCATGGGTGCAGTTACACTTCCTCCTGGTACATCACAGGAGAGAGCAATGGAAATTATGGACAAAGTAGATAGTCTGATAGCTGCAGAACCGGCAGTAAGTTCAAGAACTATTATTTCAGGTTTCGGATTTATCGGTGGACAGGGCCCTTCTTACGGTTCTGTGATTATCAAGCTTAAGGACTGGGAAGAACGTTCAATTATGCAAAACTCAAGCGTTGTGGTAGGAACACTGTTCATGCGTGCACAGAAAATCATTAAAGATGCTCAGGTATTGTTCTTTACTCCTCCTATGATTCCTGGATATTCTGCTTCAAGTGATATCGAATTGAATATGCTTGATAGAACCGGTGGTGATTTGAACAAGTTTAATGATGTAGTACATAGCTATATGGACGCATTGAAGCAACGTCCGGAAATCAACTCTGCCCAGACTACATTTAACCCAAGTTTCCCGCAATATATGATGGACATAGATGCTGCAGCTTGTAAGAAAGCTGGTATAAGTCCAAGAGATATATTGGTAACTATGCAGGGATATTTCGGAGGCTTGTATGCATCAAACTTCAATAGTTTCGGTAAGATGTACCGTGTAATGATACAGGCATCTCCTGAAGCTACAAAGAATATGGAATCATTGAACCGTATTAAAGTACGCAACGGAAATGAAATGGCTCCTATTACCCAGTTTGTTTCATTGAAGAAAATATACGGACCTGACGTAATCAGCCGTTTCAACCTTTATACTTCTATTAAGGTGATGGTTGCTCCTGCATCAGGTTATACTTCAGGTCAGGCACTTCAGGCTATTGCCGAGGTTGCCAAGGAAAACCTTCCAACAGGTTTTGGTTATGAGCTTGGTGGTATGGCACGTGAAGAGGCTGAAACGAGTGGTGGTACTACTGCCATTATCTTCATTCTATGTTTCGTGTTTGTATATTTGCTGTTGAGTGCCCAGTATGAAAGTTACATATTGCCATTGGCGGTATTGCTTTCTGTTCCTGCCGGTTTGTTGGGAAGCTTCTTGTTCGTAAACGGTTTTGCTGCTTTAGGCAGTCTTCCAGCACTTAAGATGATTATAGGTTCAATGTCTAACGATATATATATGCAGATTGCGCTTATCATGCTTATGGGATTGCTTGCCAAGAATGCCATTCTTATCGTTGAGTTTGCCCTCGACCGTCGTAAACAGGGAATGAGCATTGCGTGGGCGTCTGTTCTTGGTGCTTCTGCACGTCTTCGTCCTATCCTTATGACATCACTCGCCATGATAGTAGGACTTATACCGCTTATGCTTGCTATGGGAGTTGGTGCTCATGGTAACCGTACACTTGGTGCGTCTGCCATCGGTGGTATGTTGGTAGGTATGATATTCCAGATATTCATTGTTCCTGTATTGTTCGTTATATTCCAGTGGCTTCAGGAGAAGTTCAAACCTATCGAATGGGATAGTCTGGATGAAAGTGAAGTCGAGGCTGAGATTGAACAATATTCTCATACTAAATAATTAAGATTATAATGATGAAGAAACAAATTATATTAACAATGTGTGCAGCTGCTACTTTAAGCAGTTGTCACATTTACAAGGCATACGACCGTCCGGAGAATATAGATGCTTCCGGTATATATAGAGATCCTGTGTCTGAAACTGATACTTTGACTTCCGATACAACTAATATGGGAAATTTGCCTTGGAAGGAAGTCTTTAAAGATGAAAGGCTACAGGGACTCATTGAAGAAGGACTTGAAAATAATGTTGACATGCAGGCTGCCGTGCTTCGAGTAAAAGAAGCTAAGGTTATGCTTACTTCCGCACGTTTGTCTTATCTTCCTTCTATAAATCTGGCTCCTCAGGGTACTATGACTACAGTAGGTGGTGGAGATATGGTAAAAGCATATCAGTTGCCGGTAGCTGCAAGTTGGGAAATCGATCTTTTCGGCAAAATTTTAAATGCCAAGAGAGGACAACAGGCTGCATATCTTCAGAGTCAATATGCTCAACAAGCTGTACGCTCACAGATTATTTGCGGTATAGCAAACATATATTACACTCTGCTGATGCTTGACCGTCAGGTTGAGATTACTACAGAGACAGCAGCTATATATAAGGAAAATGTGCGTGCTATGGAAGCAATGAAATTGGCCGGATATGTAAACGAAGCTGCCGTAACGCAGATGCGTGCAGCAAGCCATCAGGTTGAGGCTTCATTGCTTGATTTGAAACGTCAGGTTCGTGAAACAGAAAACTCATTGGCTGTACTTTTGGCAAAAGCTCCTCAAAAGATAGAACGTGGAAAACTTGCTGAACAGGTTATGCCGGAAGAACTTACAGCCGGAGTTCCTTTGCAGTTGTTGGAAAACCGTCCGGATGTAAAGATTGCAGAAATGACATTGGCCAGTGCATATTACACAACAAACCAGGCTCGTTCGGCTTTTTATCCTAGTATAACTATTGGCGGTACAGCAGGATGGACTAACGGTTCTGGTGTTCAGGTTTCAAATCCTGGACAATTCATGTTCCAGGCTCTTGCTTCTTTGGCTCAACCGATATTCAATCATGGTAAACTGGTTGCAAACCTGAAAGTTACAAAGGCTGAAGAAGAAATAGCAAGAATGAATTATCAGCAGACTATTCTGGAAGCCGGAAAAGAAGTCAGCGACGCTCTTTGCCTATATGAAACCACTGATAAAAAACTCGTTGAGGATCGTGGCAGGGTAGAGCAGTTGGAAAAAGCTGTAACATATACAAAAGCTTTGTTCCAGAGTGCTGAGGCTACATATCTTGAAATATTGACAGCGCAACAGAACCTGCTAAGTGCGGAGTTGAGC
>JAHLFB010000118.1 GCA_018884025.1 Candidatus Phocaeicola faecipullorum | reverse complement strand
ACAGCCGATTATACCGCTTGAAAGCATGGATATAGGGATATTACAGGAAAATTGAAAGCATACTCTATGAAAAATGAGAAAGCAATGATTATATAACGAAAAAGAGGATGCGTCATTTTGACACATCCTCTTAAATGAAGCGATTAGGCGTTTTTTTTATGTATATTGACAGCCTCTTTTAGAATGCGTATTCGATACCGAATGAAAGGCCGTTACCATCACCATAGACACCTACGCCAGTGTTTCCATTTCCAAGATAATCAGTACGGAAGCCGGCAAAACCTATTTTTGTGAAAACGCTGAATTTGTCGTTAAGTTCTATCGCAACTCCAGGTCTGACACCTAATTCAAAACCGGCATCGGCATCTACATGTTTCACCTTATTTACAGAGACACCAAATCCCATATCGAGGAACAAGCTTACAGCACCATTGTTCCAATATGTCCAACGTGCATAAGGATTAATGGCAAAAGCCGTCGAAGTAGAACCATTTCCACCTGTTATATCAAGAGTCAATCCTCCTCCTACTGCCCATTTATCGTTCAATCCATATCGGAAATCCGGAGTAATGGAGAAATTAGTGTTATCAGTATCTGTGTTTGCCCATATACCGATTCCTCCACCTAAGTACATGTCCTGTGCACTGGCAGTAATCACTGCGAACATAACCATTAAAGTCGCTAATACTTTTTTCATAATTCTTTTTTTTAAGTTGTTAAACAATCATGTCTATTTTATAGATACAAAATTCTAAAAAATATGATACAAACATATACATATCTCTATAAAATTAATCAAAATATTAAAAATAGAACAGTTTATCCATTTTTATGACGATTTGCCCTACGGCGACGTATCTCCGCTTTCATTTTGGCCGACCCTGAATTATGAAGTCCCGTTATATAGGTTTTCTTCTTGGCTTTTGTTTTCACCTTTTCTTTTTTCTTTGCGGCAGTCGATTTAACTCCCTTGAACACTATCCCCTCTGTCAAAATCTTTTCTATGTCCATAATCTTAGGTTTATATATGTATAACCTATCATCCAGGTTAAAAGTCCACTTTTATTCATTTAAAAAAAATTATTTCAATATCTTTGGCATCGGCAAACTCTTTCATAAGATTAACCATAAAATCCACATCTTCCTTCAGACCGTCCATGCCGCTGTATGCATTCATTATGGCAAGCAGTCGTGTGGTATCCGGAGTAATTTTTGTACGTTCATTATCGCTTGTTGGCGTACCTACACCTCCTACAGCATCACGGTAAACAGGCATACCTTCTATGTTCAGTTCTCCACGACCTATACCCTCGTAAGGCTCGCCAGCCTTTCCTATACCAAGTACCAGTCTGTAACCTTGTATCTTGTCGATGTCAAATCCGCCTATTGAATGTCCGCAGTTGATGGATGCCAGATTAATCAAATCCACCAGGGTATCTATCTGGTAAAGCGGAATACCACGAAGTATGCGACGACACAATGCTTCCGACGATGGTCTGTATCGGCTTGGGTCTTTACCACACTTCTTATATGCCTGCCTTGTGGCCTGTATTGAAGGCATATCCTTTATTGAGTCCGTAGTATATTTGGAACGGTATAGTTCTGTAAACTCACCTATGCGTTTCCAAAGTTCCTCGCTATAGTCTGAATTTTTCACATTGGCAAAAACGGCAGCTCCCTGAAAACCAGGCCATGCCTGCCTAAGTTCGTCCGACACTTCAATACTTATCTTTCTTCTATCCATGACACTATACGTTTTTATTCTTTATCATTATTCCGGAAATAATCCTCCCCGAATTTATTCCCAAACGGCGCGCAGAAAAGAAATCATCATTATTTATATATGTACATATGCCGCTCACCTCAATATTGCATGATTTCACTCCGGCCGATTCCAACTCCTTTCTGTTAGCTTTCCAAAGGTCTATATGCCATTTTGAATACCTTTCGGCTATAGATTCCATATCAAATCCTGCTTCCTGAAATGACTGATAAACCTCATCTCCAACTTCAAAAGACTGCAATGATATCCCCGGCCCTATTACGGCAACGATATCTTCCGGCCTTGTTCCATAAGATTGTTGCATCTGTCTCAATGTCTTCCTGACTATGCGTTTTACCGTTCCTCTCCATCCTGCATGTATTGCGGCAACCGCTTTATTGCGTACATCATAACACATCACTGGTATGCAATCGGCAGTAGATACACAAAGACACCTACCTGGAACATTGGTAATTACAGCGTCTATACCTTCAAGCTGTTCCATGCGCCCGGCGTCGGTAAGAGTAAAGAATGACTCATCGACAATCCTGATTTCAGTTCCATGCACCTGATGGGGAATAACCAGATCCGACACTTCACAAGATATAATATCGGCCAGCAATATTCTGTTTCGCTCCACATCTTCCTGACGGTCACCGCAATAATGATTGCAGTTGAACGAAGAATATTTTCCCCCGCTATACCCTCCATGACGTGTGGTAGAGAAACAAAAAATGTCAGCATACGATTTGTTCAAACCGTACACTAACATTCTTTTATCTTTAGAAAACAAATTATTCATTATTTTTCGGGTTCCTCATCCCAATCCTCTTCTTCATATTCATATTCAAAATCGTCCTCATCGTCATCCTCGTATTCGTACTCAAAGTCTTCATCCTCGCCCATATCCTGAAGCTCTTGCTGAAGTTTTGAAACATCCTTGGAACGATGGACAATAGCATCGCGTCTCACTGCCTCAAGCTGGTTACTTTCCTTGTTAAGTTCAGCCCAAAGTATATCCTTAAGTTGCTGAATTCCCATATTCGCTACGGAAGATATGAACACGTGCGGAATACCCTCAGGCAATGTTGGTTCGAGCATGCTTATCAGTTCCTCGTCCAGCATATCGCATTTGGTTATTGCCAATACACGCTGTTTGTCCAGCATTTCCGGATTGAAAGTCGCCAGTTCATTAAGGAGAATCTCGTATTCCTTACGGATATCATCCGTATCACCCGGCACCATGAACAATAGCAGAGAGTTACGCTCTATATGGCGAAGAAACCTAAGTCCAAGTCCCTTACCTTCGCTTGCCCCTTCTATAATACCGGGAATATCAGCCATCACAAATGACTTGCCGTCACGGTATGAAACTATTCCCAGATTAGGCTCAAGCGTAGTAAACGGATAATTGGCAATTTTTGGACGAGCGGCCGAAACGGTAGAAAGCAAAGTTGACTTTCCCGCATTCGGGAAACCTACAAGACCTACGTCGGCAAGCAACTTCAACTCAAGTATGACAGTCATCTCCTGCATTGGTTCGCCTGGCTGCGCAAATCTCGGCGCCTGGCGTGTAGCGGTACGGAAATGCCAGTTTCCGAGACCTCCACGTCCTCCTTTAAGCAGGATAACCTCCTGACCGTGGTCTGTTATATCGCATACATACTCTCCAGTCTCAGCATTGTAAACCACAGTACCACATGGTACTTCTATCACCTTGTCGGCACCGTCCTTACCGAAACTCTTATTTTTGGAGCCGTTTCCTCCATGTTCGGCAAACACGTGACGTTCATATTTCAAGTGAAGCAGCGTCCAGTAATTGCGGTTTCCTCGCAAAATTACATGACCTCCTCTACCACCGTCGCCACCGTCCGGGCCACCGTTCGGAATATATTTCTCACGGCGCATATGTACCGAGCCTCGGCCTCCCTTACCGGAGCGGCAGTAGATTTTTACATAATCAACAAAATTCGATTCAGCCATATTTTTTTCAGAAGTTAATTTGAAATTAAAGAAGTTAGATTATGAAGTTTGAGAAGCCAAATAAAGAAGTTAAAGAAGCTAGATGCGGCTGTAAATTACCTTCTTTACCTTCTCTAACTCCTTTAACTCCTATATAAATATAAATTAAAGCTTGTCTATTGCTGTACAGATGTCTGCAAAGATACCATCCATAGTGCCAAGACCATTGATATGCTGGTATTTGCCATCATTCTTGTACCAGTCGATAAGCGGAGCTGTTTGTGAATGATAAACCACAAGACGTTTCTTGATAGTTTCTTCGTTGTCGTCAGCACGTCCTGATTCCTGTCCACGTTTGATAAGACGAGTCATAAGCTCATCTTCAGGAACTTCAAGGTCGAGCATGATAGAAACTTCCTGACCACGAACCTTAAGCATTTCCTTAAGAGCCTCAGCCTGAGCGATAGTACGTGGGAAACCGTCAAAGATAACACCTTTGCTGTCTTTGAAGCTATCGAAAACACTTGCAAGGATATCTATCATCAATGCATCAGGAATAAGCTGGCCATTGTCGATATAGCCTTTTGCTGTTTTTCCCAATTCTGTTCCGTTCTTGATTTCTGCGCGCAATACATCACCTGTTGAGATGTGATTCAAACCATACTTCTCTACAATACGAGCACTCTGAGTTCCTTTACCTGAACCCGGTGCACCAAAAATTACAATGTTCAACATATTATTCTAGTTTTTGAGTTTATAAGTTTTCTAAGTTAGTTGATGAGGGCATAAGTTTAAAAGACGACAGGGTTGCCATCCGGACGGAGAACCTTCTATTAACTTGTAACTGATGCCTTGTTCACTATTCGTTCACAACTGTATATATATCACGATAATTTCTGCCCTTACCGTCATAGTCCAGACCATATCCTACTATAAAATCGTTAGGGATATTCATTGCCACATAGTCTATATCAAGTTTCACCTGCAATTTATCCGGTTTTACCAGTAATGTAGCTATACGGATATCCTTTGGATTTTTTGAGCGCAATGTTTCTACCAGCCCTTTCATAGTGAAACCGGTATCGACAATATCTTCTACTATCACTACTGTCCTTCCTTCTATATTTTCGTTAAGCCCTACCAGTTCCTTTATTTTTCCGGTTGAGGACGTTCCCTGATAAGAGGCCAGTTTCACAAAAGATATCTCACACGGAATATTTATTCGCTTCATAAGGTCGGCTGTAAACATGAACGAACCGTTCAATACGCTTAAGAACAAAGGTTCGGTTCCAGCCAAATCACGATTGATTTCATCTGCCACACGTGATACCTCCTTTAATATTTTATCCTCAGTAATGAATGTTGTAAAAGACTTATCTTTTATCTGAATAGTGCTCATACGATTATGCAAATTTAATAATGCGGACAAATTTACGCAAAATCTGACAAAAGACAACACAACGTTTCAAGTATTTAAATATATTTTGAAGTTCAAATAGTGAATAGTTCGTATGTTTTTACTAATTTTACCAACAAAATACCATTTAAAGAAGTAATGAAAATATTAAGTTGTACACAACAGAAAGAAGCTGATGCTTACACAATAGAGCATGACTCAATATTATCCGTCAACCTGATGGAAAAGGCGGCAGGTCTGATAACTGAAGCAATCTGCAGAAGATGGAACAAATCACACAGGATAGTCGTATTTGCCGGTCCGGGCAACAACGGAGGTGACGCCGTAGCTGTAGCTCGTATGCTGCATCTGAAGAATTATCAGGTTAAGGTAATACTGTTCAATATAAAAGGAACGCTGTCCGACGACTGCCTTACAAACATCAAGCGCTTGCAGGAATGCGGATTTACAGATTATACAGAAGTAAGTACTCAATTCGACCCGCCTAAACTTACAGCTGATGACATAATCATAGACGGACTTTTCGGTACTGGCCTAAACTCTCCATTAAGCGGAGGATTTGCTGCCGTAGTACAATATATTAACGCATCTCCTGCAAAGGTTGTATCAATAGATATACCTTCAGGAATGATGGGCGAAGACAACACAAGAAACATAAGGCAAAACATAATCAAGGCTGACCTTACACTTACCATAAACCTTCCTAAACTGTCATTCCTATTCGCCGAAAACGAAGACCTGATAGGAGAACTTGAAGTACTTGACATCGGCATAAACAAAGAATTTTCCGAGAAAGCGGATTCAAAAAACTTCATTATAGAAAAGAAGGAAGTAACAAATATCATAAAACCAAGAAAGAAATTCTCTCATAAAGGAAATTTCGGACATGCATTAATAATCGCAGGCTCATATGGAATGGGTGGCGCGGCAGCTCTGGCAGGTAAGAGTTGCATGAGATGTGGAGCCGGGCTACTGACTATACATACACCTGTATGTAATCATCAGATGCTACAGATAAACGTGCCTGAAGCAATGGTACAGGACGATATGGACGACAGATATTTTGCAGAAGTGACCGATCTGGATAATTATCAGGCTTTAGGAATAGGTCCAGGATTAGGACAGGAAGAGTTCACAGCACAAGCTATCATCAACCAGCTTAAAGAGTGTTATATACCTGCTGTTATAGATGCCGACGCCATAAATGCGCTGAGCGAATACAGAAACCAGTTGAACTGCGTACCAAACAGTTCGATACTCACGCCACACATAAAAGAACTGGAAAGGCTTGTAGGACGATGCAGCAACAGTTATGAAAGAATACAGAAGGCAAAAGACCTGGCATCGTATATGCATATATACATTATCCTCAAAGGAGCATGGAGCGTGGTTATAACGCCCGAAGGAGAATGCCATTTCAACCCTACGGGAAATCCGGGCATGGCGACAGGCGGAAGCGGTGATGTGCTTACAGGAATATTGACATCACTTCTTGCACAAGGATACTCATCCAAGGAAGCTTGTATCCTTGGAGTATATCTTCACGGCATGGCAGGCGACATAGCAGCAGAAAGAATGGGAGAAATAAGCATGAATGCGTCAGACATTGTAAACGCACTGCCTGAGGCATGGAAAAATCTTACGAATAAATGATATAAGAAAACAGATAATACTTTAAGCTTATGGGCAAAAAAGGAATTATTACACTAGCATTTATAGCAGTTTCAAATTGGGCTGCAAATGCACAGAACAGCGAATACTATATACCCGGTGAAGGTGAGGGCATAGCATACTTCTTACCTAAAACAGCCGTTGAAGTCAACGTAATAGCTACAAAGGTAAAATACGAACCGGGAGATTTCTGCCAATATGCAAACAGATATCTCAGAATAACCAATGTAACATCAGAACCGTCAACCAAATGGGAGATAAAGAAAATTGAAGTTCGTACTGTGGGTGTACCGGATTCTACCAAAGCTTTCATAATAAAGCTGAACGACAAAAGTGTCATGTCTGATATAGAGGTGACTGATAATAACATAATAAAGGCAATCAATACATCGGCACCTGAATCGACTGCCCCAAAATATACCCTGGAAAAGTCATTACCGGCTGAAGACGGAAGAAGATACATGACAGAAGAGATTCTCACTGCAGGCTCAACAGCTAAAATGGCGGAACTCACAGCCAAGGAAATATACAACATCAGGGAAAGCAAAAACCTTATCCTCAGAGGGCAAGCTGACGCCATGCCTAAAGACGGCGCTTCTTTAAAACTAATAATAGACAATCTTGACAAGCAGGAAAAAGCCTTGACCCAAATGTTCACCGGAAAAAGAACAACGGAAGACAAACTTTTTTCCACTGTTATATTACCGGAGAAAGAACTTACCGAGGCCATAGCAATGAGATTTTCAGAAAAATTGGGAGTTCTGACTTCCGACAACCTGTCCGGAGAACCTATATATATTAAGATTGAAAGTCTAAATCCAATACCGATGATAGCAGATTCAGAAGAAAAATCCAAAAATAAAAAGGCTCCAAAAGGTATTTTATATAATATACCTGGAAAAGCAAACGTTACTGTCACTTTCAAAGGAAAAACAATTTTTGAGGATAATAATTTATTGTTTGCACAATTCGGAAACACAGAACTGCTGGTAAACGACCTTTTCAATAAGAAAGTAAATACACGAGTTGTTTTCGATTCTATTACTGGAGGAATAAAAAAAATAGATAAAGACTAAGATAAAGAGTAAAATCTTTGTTTTTTTATAAAAAATATCATATCTTTGTTTATAGCATATTGAAACAACGAATTAATAATATTTTATTATGAAAAAACTAAAAATTAAAGTAGCGTGCGCTTTGCTAGGTGGAAGCCTGCTATTCTCTTCATGTATCGGTTCTTTTGCGTTGTGGAATCAATTAAAGGACTGGAACCAGGGACTTGGAAATAAATTTGTCAACGAACTCGTATTCTTGGCGTTTAACATAATTCCAGTTTATGGAGTAGCATATTTTGCAGATGTCGTTGTCCTTAACTCAATAGAATTCTGGAGCGGTTCAAACCCATTGGCTGAAGTAGGAACAACAAAAACTGTAAAAGGTCAAAACGGAGAATACCTAATCAAAACTAACGAAGACGGATACAGTATATCAAAGGTAGGAGAAGATGCTTCTATCGATTTGGTATATAATCAGGAAAACCGTACATGGAACGCAACATGCGAAGGTGAGACTTATGAATTCATGAAAATGAATGAAGATGGTACTATTACTGTTATGCTTCAAGATGGAAACACAGTAACCGTATTACCGGATCAAATGGGATTGGCTTCTGTACGTGCACTAAGCGGCTCTCAATCTAGTCTTTATACAGCATCCAGATAAAATTAAACAATTGAAAAATACACAACACTATCAGGGTGTGTCTCCACAAATCAACGGGACACACCCTTTACTTTTTATTATTGCAAAACCTTTGAAAAACGAGTTATAAGAAGCGACAGCAAAGTCAATGACACACCTACAGTGACAACCCCTTCCCATTGCATTTCCTGCCAAAAGAGACCGGCTAAAAAAGTTCCTAAAGCACCTCCAACAAAATACGTGGTCATAAATATTGTATTAACCCTGTTTGCCGCATTAGGAACAGAAGTCAAAACATACGTCTGGTTACTTAACTGAATACACTGCATTCCTATATCTATAAGCATTATTCCTATTATGAATCCTAAATATGTGTCCTGGAATATATACATTATAGCCCACGAAAACATAATTATCATACAGCCTATATAATTCAATCTCTTGACTCCCAATATGCGTACATATCGTCCGACAATGGAAGCTGTCAACGCTCCTGCCACTCCACACAATCCCAAAAGTCCAATAACATTATTTCCGGCATATAAAGGAGCGCCACTAAGTTTAAAGGCCAGGCAAGCCCACAAAGCCAGAAAACTGCCAAAACATAATCCCGCACGCAAAGAGGAAAGTCGTATATCCGGACGTTGTCTGAAAATCGTTAGCAATGAGTGCATCAAATCCTTATATGTACCTTTATAATTGACAGACATATCAGGAATAACCTTTAACACTATAAATATACAGACAAACATTATCACCGCTGCCAGATAATACATCGTACGCCATCCCCAATATTCACCAACCATTCCACTTATTACTCTGGAACCCAGAATACCGGTAAGAAGACCACTAACCAAAATACCTACATTCTTTGACTTGTCTTCCGGCCTGGAGAACTGTGATGCAATAGGTATAAAAATTTGCGGCATAACTGAACAAATACCTGTAACAAGCGACGAAGCAAGTACAAACCATATACTTTCCGAAAGAGCTATGGAAAGCATTGATATAGACAATAAGGAGAAATTAATGACTATAATCCGCCTCCTGCTGTACAAATCGCCCAAAGGAATAATAAACAGCAATCCTAAGGCATATCCTATCTGAGTTACCATAGGAATAAGATTTGCTGTAAACTCACTAACTCTCAAATCACGACAAATGTCGTTCAACAATGGCTGGTTATAATATAAATTTGCTACAGCCAAACCTGATATTATTGCCAAAATCAATAGCAAATAACCAGGAATACCTTGATTTTCTATAAGCTTCTGTTTCATGGTGCAAACTTATAGAAAAAAGAATCATAAATAGGCATACAACTATGAAAAAATCATTACCACATAAATGATTATAGAAAATATAGTGCTAACTTTACAAATAAAAAACTGATATTTATGATAAACAAGATTCTAAAAAGACTAATTGTACTTGCTGCCATTATAAGCTCAACATCAGCATTTGCAGCCCGTATAGACACGTTAATGGTAAAAAGCAATAAAATGGACAAATACATAGAAGTGGTAGTTATTGTTCCAGATAAAGCTATCAACAAAAAAGAATGTCCGACACTGTATTTACTACACGGATATAGCGGAAATGCACGTACGTGGATAAACATAAAACCTGAACTACCACAAATGGCAGATAAAGACGGAGTTATAGTGGTATGCCCTGATGGAGAAAACAGCTGGTACTGGGATAGCCCTATAAACCCGAAAAGCCAGTTTGAAACATTTGTATCAAAAGAATTGGTTGAATACATCGACACACACTATAGCAGTATTAAAGACCGCAATGGAAGAGCCATAACCGGTCTTAGTATGGGGGGACATGGCGGATTATGGTTATCAATAAGACACAAAGATACGTTTGGCGCAGGAGGTGCCACAAGTGGAGGTGTTGACATACGCCCCTTCCCTAACAACTGGAAGATGAAGATACAGATTGGAGAGATGGAAACAAATAAAGACGTTTGGAACAATCACACAGTAATGACTCAACTAGACAAGATAAGCAACGGTGATTTAGCTATAATTTTTGACTGCGGAACAAAGGATTTCTTTTTCGATGTAAATAAGATCCTGCATGAAGAATTATTGAAAAGAGGTATAAACCATGACTTCATAGCAAGACCAGGAGTCCACAACGGTGAATACTGGAATAACTCCATAGACTACCAATGATATATTTCTGTAAATTTTTTAAAGGCTATAGAAGTAAATAAAAAATAATCCCAAAATAAAAAAAGCGATGTTATTTATGTGATAATGTATAATAACATCGCTTTTTTTAGTTAGTTTCTTAATCCAATCAGCACTCAATAATAACAGATTTGCGAGCAGGTACTACTATATTTTCCCTTAAGTCTATTTTTCTTCCACTCGCAATTTCCTTTCCCTCTACACTCTCATTCACAAGACTCTTGAAATGATTACTCGAAAGAGTCTGCTCGTTGTCTGTACTGTTTAAAACAATAAGTTCTGTCCTACCTTCCTCTGTACGGGCATAGACATAAAGTCCTTGCTGAGGAACATGATACTTTACTGTTCTTTTTGTAGTCATAATTTAGTCTTTTTGTTTAATTTTCGCGGCAAATATATTTTAATATAAGATTATGCATTAAAAATACATTGCTAAAAAATACTTAGGTAAACATTTTTTTGATATAAATCAAAAAAAAACGGGCAAGTTTCTATTACGAAACTCACCCGTTCTTTTCTATATATATTGTATTTATTATACCAGGAATCCCAACAAGATACCTGCAGCCACAGCAGAACCAATAACACCGGCTACGTTAGGTCCCATAGCATGCATAAGCAAGTAATTGCTTGGATCGTATTCCAAACCTATTATTTGCGAAATACGTGCAGAATCAGGTACAGCCGAAACACCGGCATTACCAATCAACGGATTAATCTTATTGTCTTTTTTCAGGAACAAGTTGAAGAACTTAACGAACAATACCCCCGACGCTGTAGCAATGATGAATGAGAATGCTCCAAGCATAAAGATGAAGATTGAATCGCGCGTCAAGAATTCTGAAGCTTGCGTAGATGCACCTACCGTCAATCCTAACAGAATAGTGATTGTATCAATCAGCGGACCGCGAGCTGTTTCCGCCAAACGGCGAGTAACGCCGCTTTCCTTCAGCAAATTACCGAAGAACAACATCCCCAACAAAGGAAGACCCGAAGGTACCAGAAAACATGTAAGCAACAGACCTACAATAGGGAACATCACCTTTTCAGTATGTGACACGGCACGTGGGGTTTTCATACGGATAAGACGTTCTTTCTTTGTAGTAAGCAGACGCATGATAGGCGGCTGGATAACAGGTACCAATGCCATATAAGAATATGCCGATACCGCAATAGCCCCCATCAGGTTCGGAGCCAGCTTAGATGAAAGGAATATGGCAGTCGGACCATCCGCCCCACCAATAATACCTATAGCAGCCGCTTGCATAGGGTCGAAACCAAATTCAAGCGCAAGCATGTATGCTCCAAATATACCAAACTGTGCAGCGGCACCGATAAGCATCAGTTTGGGGTTTGATATCAAAGCTGAAAAGTCCGTCATGGCACCGATACCCAAAAAGATAAGAGGTGGATACCATCCTGACGTCACACCCTGATATAGTATGTTAAGCACTGAGCCTTCCTCATATAAGCCAACCTTGAGTCCGGCCTCCATATTGAAAGGAATATTACCAACCAATATACCAAAACCGATAGGTATCAGTAACATCGGTTCAAATTCCTTTGCCACTGCCAGATATATGAAGAATATACCGACCAGTATCATTATCAGATGCTGGTATGTCGCATTGTAAAAACCGGTATATGTCCAGAAATCTGCCAAGTTATTCTGCAAAAAACTAACAAATTCTCCCATATTATTCAATGATTATAAGGTCAGTACCTTCAAGGATAGATTCACCCTTGCTTACTTTAATAGAAGTAACTTTACCATCGCGGTCAGCCTTGATGTCATTTTCCATCTTCATGGCTTCAAGAATCAACAGAGTCTGTCCGCGTTTCACCATATCACCTTCTTTGACTTTAACCTCGAGTATAACGCCCGGAAGTGGTGATTTAATACCAATTTTACTTCCTACCACAACAGGACGAGACACTGCCGGAGGAGGTGCAGCCGGAGTAGTTGCTGCGGTACGGACTACAGGCTTGATCTTCGGTGTTACGGATTTTTCCAGTTCAACGGTATATGGAGTACCATTAACTTCTACCTTTACATGATTTTCTTCTATGTCTCCAACAGTAACCTTATACAAGTTACCATTGATTTTATATTTATATTCTTTCATAAGTTTTAATTTTATCTATTTATTTC